>NZ_JBHJQI010000114.1:0-27587 GCF_042262805.1 Streptomyces sp. NPDC056361 | reverse complement strand
CCCCCCAGGGAGCCCGGCCCGCGGCGCGTCCACACCCCCCGGCGGCGCGAGAGCCCCGGGTCAGAAGGTCTGCAGCGTCACCAGCGTGATCCGCGACCCGGCCCCCGAGGTGCCGGGCTCCGTCTCGATCCGCACCCGCTGGCCCGGCCGCAGCAGGAGCAGCCCGCCCGCCTCGAAGGCCTCCGCCCCGAACTCCACGGGGGTGCCGTCGTCGAGCAGCACACTGCCGCTGCGGGTCTCGGGGTCGTACGTGAACGCGGTCGCCTGCATGGACCGCAGCCTATCCGGCCACCGGCAGCCACCGGGCGGCCGTCCGCGGACCGAGCCCGAGCGCCCCGGCCGCCGCGAGATCCTCCCCGGTGTCCACGTCCTGGCGTACGGAATCCACCCCTGCGAGCCGGATTTCCACCGCTCCCGAAGACAAATGGCGCAACCTCGACGCACCTCCGAATGCCGGTTCCAATTCCACCCCCGGACCCGCCGAGAGGAATGTCGTACCTATTTCGGCGGCATCCGCGAGAAATGCCCTCGGAAAATTCCGGGCCGCGTCCAGGACCCGGGTCAGCTCCGCGGGCCGCAGCGCCGGCAGGTCCGCGTTGAGCGCGGCCACGCGCGCGTGCGGCCGACCGGCCCGCACCGCGCGGACCCCGTGCCCGAGCGCCGCGTTGAGCCCCGCCGCCGGGAGGTCCGGCACGATCCGGGCGCCGAGGGCCGAGAGCGCCGCACCGGCCGCGGGATCGTCCGTGACGACCACCACATCCCGTACGCGCGCGCAGTTCAGCACCGCCCCCACGGTGTCCTCGGCGAACGCCAGCGCGAGCCGGGGGCGTAACCGGGCTCCCGTCGCCGCTGCCAGTCTGCTCTTCGCCAGGGCAAGGGGCTTCAGAGGTACGACCAGCGACCAGTCGTCGTCCGTGTCCGTGTTCATCGCGGCCCATTCTGTCCCGCCCAGGCGGTCCGCGGCGGGGTCCGGGGCGTACGGTGTCCTCGACACAGCAGGAGCACGGGGCGACACTTGACCCCCTGCCAGCCAGTCCCGGAGAAAGGTGTCCGAGTGCCCCGCCGCAGAATCGGCTTCTGGTACCGCCTCGCGGCGGTCATCGCCAAACCCCCCCTGGTGGTTCTGTTCAAGCGGGACTGGCGCGGCATGGAGCACATTCCGGCCGACGGCGGATTCATCACCGCGGTCAACCACAACTCCTACCTGGACCCGCTGTCGTACGCGCACTACCAGTACAACACCGGCCGTGTCCCGCGCCTCCTGGCCAAGGCGGGCCTCTTCAAGGCCCCCTTCGTCGGCATGATGCTGCGCGGCACCGGGCAGATCCCGGTCTACCGCGAGACCACCAACGCGCTGGACGCCTTCCGCGCCGCCGTCGACGCCATCGAGCGCGGCGAGTGCGTTGCCTTCTACCCCGAGGGCACCCTCACCCGCGACCCCGACATGTGGCCCATGGCGGGCAAGACCGGCGCCGCCCGCGTCGCGCTGCTCACCCGGGCCCCCGTGATCCCGGTGGCCCAGTGGGGCGCCAACCTCGCGATGCCGCCGTACGCCAAGGAGAACAAGCTCAGCCTGTTCCCCCGCAAGACGCTGATCGTGCAGGCCGGTCCGCCCGTCGACCTCTCCCGCTTCCACGGCCTGGAGCCGACGCCCGAGGTGCTCCGCGAGGCCACCGAGACCATCATGGCCGCCATCACCGCCCTCCTGGAGGAGGTCCGCGGCGAGAAGGCGCCCGCCGAACCGTACGACCACCGCAAGGCCCGCCTGGAACAGCGGCGCAAGGCCGCCGAGGAGGGCACCAAGTGACCAAGGCAGCCGTCTTCGGCAACGGATCCTGGGGCACCGCCTTCGCCATGGTGCTCGCCGACGCGGGGTGCGAGGTGAGCCTCTGGGGCCGCCGCGCCGAACTCGCCAAGGAGATCAACGCCACCCGGACGAACCCCGACTACCTGCCGGGAGTCGAACTCCCGGGGGCGATCACGGCCACCGCGGACCCGGCCGAGGCCGCCCGCGACGCCGACTTCACCGTCCTCGTCATCCCCTCCCAGACCCTGCGCGGCAACCTCGCCGCCTGGAAGCCGCTGCTCGCCCCGGACACCGTCCTCGTCTCCCTCATGAAGGGCGTCGAGCTCGGCACCGCCAAGCGGATGAGCGAGGTCATCACCGAGGTCGCCGACGTGCCCGCCGAGCGCGTGGCCGTCCTCACCGGCCCCAACCTGGCCAAGGAGATCGCCGCCCGGCAGCCCGCCGCCGCCGTCGCCGCCTGCGTCGACGAGACCGTCGCCCAGCGGCTCCAGGCCGCCTGCATGACCCCGTACTTCCGCCCGTACACCAACACCGACGTGGTGGGCTGCGAGCTCGGCGGCGCCGTGAAGAACGTCATCGGCCTCGCCGTCGGCATCGCCAACGGCATGGGCCTCGGCGACAACTCCAAGGCCACGCTCATCACCCGCGGCCTCGCCGAGACCACCCGCCTCGGCCTCGCCATGGGCGCCGACCCGCTCACCTTCTCCGGCCTCGCCGGCCTCGGCGACCTGGTCGCCACCTGCTCCTCGCCGCTCTCCCGGAACAACACCTTCGGCACCAACCTCGGCCGCGGGATGACCCTCCAGGAGACCATCGCGGCCACCAAGCAGACCGCCGAGGGCGTCAAGTCCTGCGAGTCCGTGCTCGATCTGGGCCGCCGCCACGGAGTCGACATGCCGATCACCGAGACCGTCGTCTCGATCGTCCACGACGGCAAGCCGCCGATCGTCGCGCTCAAGGAGCTGATGTCGCGCTCGGCCAAGCCCGAACGCCGCTGAACCGTCGCCCGCCGCCGGTCGCGCACCCGCTGCGCCGTACGCGCGCGGCGGCAGCGGGGCGCTCAGCAGTTCGGGAGTCGCAAGGTACGCTCATCGCGATATGAGCGAGAACACCCAGAGCCCCCGCAAGCCGCGCGTGGCCGTCGTCTTCGGCGGACGCAGCTCCGAGCACGCCATCTCCGTCGTCACGGCCGGCGCCGTCCTGAGCGCCATCGACCGGGACAAGTACGACGTGCTGCCCATCGGCATCACGACGGACGGGCGCTGGGCGCTC
This sequence comes from Streptomyces sp. NPDC056361, assembly GCF_042262805.1. Taxonomy (NCBI): domain Bacteria; kingdom Bacillati; phylum Actinomycetota; class Actinomycetes; order Kitasatosporales; family Streptomycetaceae; genus Streptomyces; species Streptomyces sp. NPDC056361. The sequence continues at coordinate 24,508 of NZ_JBHJQI010000114.1, read as the reverse complement.
ACCGCCGACGCCCCCGAGCGCATGGCCATCGCCGACCGCGCCCTGCCGAACGTCGCCGACCTGGCCGAGTCCGCCGAGGGCGGCGTCGTCCTCTCCGTCGACCCCGCCAACCGCGAGGTCGTCCTCACCGAGCCCGGCGCCGTGCCGAAGGCCCTCGGCGAGGTCGACGTGGTCTTCCCGATGCTCCACGGCCCGTACGGCGAGGACGGCACCCTCCAGGGCCTCCTGGAGCTCTCCGGCGTCCCCTACGTCGGCGCGGGCGTCCTCGCCTCCGCCGTCGGCCAGGACAAGGAGTACATGAAGCGGGTCTTCGTCTCCTTCGGCCTGCCCGTCGGACCGTACGAGGTCATCCGCCCCCGCGAGTGGGAGCAGAACCCGGCCGCCGCCCGCAAGAGGATCGTCGAGTTCGCCGCCGACCACGGCTGGCCGCTCTTCGTGAAGCCGGCCCGCGGCGGCTCGTCCATGGGCATCACCAAGGTCGACGACCTCTCCGGCCTCGACGAGGCCATCGAGGAGGCCCGCCGCCACGACCCCAAGATCCTCGTCGAGTCGCTGCTGCGCGGCCGCGAGATCGAGTGCGGCGTCCTGGAGTTCGAGGACGGCCCGCGCGCCAGCGTGCCGGCCGAGATCCCGCCGGTCACGAACCACGACTTCTACGACTTCGAGGCCAAGTACATCGACTCGGCCTCCGGCATCGTGCCCGCCCCGATCGGGGACGAGGCCACCGCCGAGGTCCAGCGCCTGGCCGTCGCCGCCTACGAGGCCGTCTCCTGCGAGGGCCTGGTCCGCGCGGACTTCTTCCTCACCGAGGACGGCGAGTTCGTCATCAACGAGATCAACACCATGCCGGGCTTCACGCCGATCTCCATGTACCCGCGCATGTGGCAGGAGAGCGGCGTCGGCTACCCCGAGCTCGTCGACCGGCTCATCCAGGCGGCGCTGAACCGCTCCACGGGCCTGCGCTAGACGCACCGGAACGCACGGTCCGGGGTGCGGTCAGCCGCACTCCGGATCCAGGCCGCAGGGGATCGTCCTCGCCACGGGGGAGGCGAGGTCCACCAGCGGACCGGCGTCGTGCGCGAACCGCTCGTCGAGGCTCACCTCGACATAGGTCTTCCGGTACACCGTGGTGAAACGGGGGCCGCCGCCCTCCGCGAACTCCAGCATCCAGCGCACGCCGTTCGCGGAGACGCCCTGCGACTTCGGGTCGCTCATCTTTTCGGGCCGGGGGACCCCGCAGCGCAGTACGATCGCACCGTCACCCCACCCGGCGGTCAGCTCGGAGCCGGGCTCCGGATCACTCCGTTCCAGCCCCGCCACGGTGTCGGGAAGCTCCTTCGCCAAGGCCTGGCAGAAGGCGGCCTCCTCCACCGGGGGGCTGGGAACCTCGACGGACGCCGCGGCGCCCGTCGAGGAGCAGCCGGCGACGGCCAGCAGCAGGACGGCGGCCGACACGGCGGCGGGCAGGCCGAAAGGCCGGTGGGCAGACATCACCGGCCAAGGGTAGACGGGGGCTACAGATGAACGACCGGGCAGGTGAGGGTGCGCGTGATGCCGTCCACTTGCTGGACCTTGGCGACCACCATGCGGCCGAGCTCGTCGACCGTGTCCGCCTGTGCGCGCACGATGACGTCGTACGGACCGGTCACGTCTTCGGCCTGGAGCACCCCCGGGATCTTGGAGATGGTGTCGGCGACGGTCGACGCCTTGCCCACCTCGGTCTGGATGAGGATGTACGCCTGAACCACGGAACCTCCAGGGCGACCACGAGGATCTTGTGGGAGAAAGGGACGCCACGGTACCGCGTCGCCGCGGGCCGCGGGGAGACCCGCGCGTCCCGGGGCACCCGGGGTGTGGCGTACGCAGGACAGAAGTTGACGGTCTACTTGACGGTACCCAGCACGGTGACGGCCCGCGACCCGCGGCGCGCCCAGACGCGCCCCCGCCCGCCGGCCGGCACGAAGACACGAGGTGAGACGCGGTGAAGGGCACAGTCGGAGAGCTGGGCGAGTTCGGGCTCATCAGAGAGCTCACGTCCCGGCTCACCTCCACCCCGGCGGTGCGGATCGGGCCCGGCGACGACGCCGCGGTCGTCTCCGCCCCCGACCGGCGCGTGGTGGCCAGCACGGACATCCTCCTCGAAGGACGTCACTTCCGCCGCGACTGGTCGACGGCCTACGACGTCGGCCGCAAGGCCGCCGCGCAGAACCTCGCCGACATCGCGGCCATGGGCGCGGTCCCCACCGCGCTCCTCCTCGGCCTCGTCGTACCCGCCGAGCTCCCCGTCACCTGGGCCACCGAACTCATGGACGGACTGCGCGATGAATGTCAGGTCGCGGGCGCGGCGGTGGTCGGCGGCGACGTCGTCCGCGGCGACACGATCATGGTGTCCATCACCGCGCTCGGCGATCTGCGCAACCACGACCCGGTGACCCGGGGCGGGGCCCAGCCCGGCGACGTCGTCGCCTACACCGGCTGGCTCGGCTGGTCCGCCGCCGGATACGCGGTCCTCTCCCGCGGCTTCCGGTCCCCGCGGGCCTTCGTCGAGGCCCACCGCAGGCCCGAACCGCCGTACCACGCGGGCCCGGCGGCCGCCGGACTCGGCGCCACCGCCATGTGCGACGTCAGCGACGGCCTCATCGCCGACCTCGGCCACATCGCCGAGGCCAGCAAGGTCCGCATCGACCTGCGCTCCGGGCTCATCGACATCCCCACCCAGATGAACGACATCGGCCAGGCCGTCGGCGTCGACCCCATGCAGTGGGTGCTCACCGGGGGAGAGGACCACGCCATCGTGGCCACCTTCCCGCCCGACGTGAAGCTCCCCGCCCGTTGGAAGGTCATCGGCGAGGTCCTCAACCCGTCCGCGCTGCCGCAGGTCACCGTCGACGGGGCCCCCTGGCACAGCGTGGGCGGCTGGGACCACTTCGGAGAGACGGAGTGACCTCCCGGCCCCCGCTCGTGCTGACCGTCGCCGGATCCGACTCCGGCGGCGGCGCCGGCATCCAGGCCGACCTGAAGACGATGCTCGCGCTGGGCGTCCACGGCATGAGCGTGCTCACCGCCGTCACCGCCCAGAACTCGCGGGGCGTCCAGGGCGTCTGGGAGCTGCCCGTGGACGCCGTACGCGCCCAGTACCGGGCCGTCGTCGACGACATCGGCGTCCAGGCCGTGAAGACCGGCATGCTGGCCTCCGCCGCGCTCGTGGAGACCGTCGCCGACCTGCTCGACGGCACGGGCGCCCCCGTCGTCGTCGACCCGGTCGGGGTCTCCAAGCACGGGGACTCCCTGCTCGCCGAGGCCGCGCTCGACTCCGTCCGCACGAGGCTGCTGCCCCGCGCGACCGTCGCCACCCCCAACCTGGACGAGGTGGCGCAGCTCACAGGCGTGCACGTGGTGGACGAGGGCGGCATGCGGCCGGCCGCCGAGGCGGTCCTGGCGTACGGGCCGCGCTGGGCCCTGATCAAGGGCGGGCACCTGCCCGGCGGCGGGGACGCCGTCGACCTGCTCACGGACGGCACCGAGGAGCACTGGCTGCGCGCCCCGCGCCACGACAACCGGCACACCCACGGCACGGGCTGCACCCTCGCCTCGGCGATCGCCTCGGGGCTCGCCAAGGGCCTGCCGGTGCCGGAGGCGGTGCGGCAGGCCAAGGAGTACGTGACGGGGGCCATCGCCGCCGGATTCGCCCTGGGCGGGGGCATCGGCCCCGTCGACCACGGCTGGCGCTTCGGGGCCTGACGGCCCGCGCTGCGGGGCCCGGCCGTTCGGGGCCCCGCGGTGTCAGGGGCGACCGATCAGGGGCGACCGATCAGGCCCCGCGGTGTCGGGCCCGGCCGTTTCCGGGCATGGCAAAAGGCCGGTTCACCGAGGTGAACCGGCCTTTCAAGGCAACCGCAGGGGCTGCGCTACGACAGAACGTCGCAATTAGCGCGAGACCTTGCCGGCCTTGATGCACGAGGTGCAGACGTTGAGCCGCTTCGGCGTCCGACCGACCACGGCACGCACGCGCTGGATGTTCGGGTTCCAGCGACGGGACGTACGGCGGTGCGAGTGCGAAATGTTGTTGCCGAAGCCCGGCCCCTTGCCGCAGACGTCGCAGTTGGCAGCCACGGGTCACTCCAAAGACTTCAGAATTACAGTGAAATCCGGCGCACCGGAATCAGGAGTCTGAAGTGGCTTGCCGGGGAACGGCCCGGTGTGGACCGGGCAACCGAAGCAGCATACAACGCCTGCTTCGGTGGAACGAAACTACCATGGTCTCCGCCGACCTCGCCCCGGGCCCAGGTCACAGGCCGGACACCCCGGGTCTACCCTGCGGTGAGCTCACCGCAGAAGGAGGACCCCCGTTGTCGCGAGCCCTTCAGCCCCCCGAGGAGCTCGTCGAGCTCGACGCGGAAGCCCTCCGGACCTGGTGCGCGCGGACGCTGGACGCCCTCGGCCGGGAGCGCGAGGACATCGACGCGATCAACGTCTACCCGGTCGCCGACGGGGACACCGGCACCAACCTCTACCTGACCGCGGAAGCCGCCCACCAGGCCGTCGAAGCGGTCTTCGCCGCCTCCCCGCCCGACACCGCGGAGACCGTACGGGCCATGGCCCACGGCGCCCTGCTCGGCGCCCGCGGCAACTCCGGGACCATCCTGTCCCAGCTGCTCCGCGGCATGGCCGGGGTCCTCGCCGACGGATGTGACGGGGATCACCTCGCCCGCGCCCTCGCCGAGGCCGCGACCGCGGCCCGCAGGGCCGTCGCCCACCCCGTCGAAGGCACCATCCTCACCGTCGCCACCGCCGCCGCCGGGGCCTGCGCCACGGGCGGCACCCTCGTGGAGGTGGCCGGGAACGCCTACGACGGCGCCAGGACGGCCCTGGCGGCCACCTCGGGGCAACTGGACGTCCTCGAACGCGCCGGCGTCGTCGACGCGGGCGGACGCGGCCTCGTGACGATCCTGGGCGCGCTCCTGGAGACCGTCACCGGACAGGCCCCGCCCGACCCCGCGACGGCCCCCCGCCGCCCCGCCGCACCCGACCCCGGCGAGGACTGCCCCACCGACGGCGGGCCCGCCTACGAGGTGATCTACCTCCTGGAGGCCGACGACACCGCCGTCGAACTGCTCCGCGGGCGGCTGGACGCCCTGGGCGAGTCCCTCGTCGTCGTCGGCGGCGACGGGCTCTGGAACGTCCACGTGCACGTCGACGACGCGGGAGCCGCCGTCGAGGCCGGCGTCGAGGCCGGACGGCCGCACCGGATCTGCATCACCCACTTCGCGGCCGACGGCGCCGCCACGGCCGGACGCGGCGAACGCGCCCAGCGCGCCGTCGTCGCCGTCGTCCCCGGCGAAGGCCTCGCCGGACTCTGCGCCGAGGCCGGCGCGACCACCGTCCAGACCCGCCCCGGCGAACCGCCCGCGGGCGACGAACTCGTCGACGCCATCCGGCGGGCCCACGCGCGCGAGGTCGTCCTCCTCCCCAACGACACCGACCTGCGGCAGACCGCCGCGGCCGCCGCCGAACGCGCCAGGGCCGAGGGCATCCGCGTCGCCCTCATCCCCACCCGGGCCGCCGTCCAGGGCATCGCCGCCCTCGCCGTCCACGAACCCGACCGGCGCTTCGACGAGGACGTCGTCGCCATGACCGCCGCCGCCGGAGCCACCCGCTACGCCGAACTCGCCGTCGCCGAACGCCAGTCCTTCACCTCGGCCGGCGTCTGCCAGGCCGGCGACGTCCTCGGCCTCATCGAGGGCGACGTCGCCGTCATCGGCACCGACCTCACCGAGACCGCCCGCACCGTCCTGGACCGCATGCTCTCGGCGGGCGGCGAACTCGTCACCCTCGTCGTCGCCGACGACACCCCGCCCGACCTCGCCCCCGACCTGGAACGGCACGTCCGCCGCGGCTACCTCGCCGTCGACACCACCACGTACCACGCGGGCGCGGGGGCGCCGCCGCTGCTCATCGGGGTGGAATAGGCCGCTTTCCCGGCGGTCGTCCACGGCCTTCGCCGCGACTGTCGGTCCCTTGGTGTGGAATGGAACGCGTGCCCGCGCTCGACGAACCACTCAAGAAGTCCCTCGGTCCCGCCACCGCCAAGGTGATGGCCGAGGCGCTCGACCTGCACACGGTCGGCGACCTGCTCCACCACTACCCCCGCCGGTACGCCGAGCGCGGGGAGCTCACCACCCTCGCCGACCTGCCGCTCGACGAGCACGTCACGGTGGTCGCCCAGGTCGCCGACGCCCGCGTGCTCACCTTCAACGGCTCCAAGGGACGCGGCCAGCGCCTCGAAGTGACCATCACCGACGGCAGCGGCCGCGTGCAACTGGTCTTCTTCGGCAAGGGCGTCCACAAACCGCACAAGGACCTGCTCCCCGGCACCCGCGCGATGTTCGCCGGCAAGGTGTCGCTCTTCAACCGGCGCCTCCAGCTCGCGCACCCGTCGTACGAACTCCTCCGCGGCGACAGCGACGAGGCCGTGGACACCTGGGCCGGCGCCCTCATCCCGATCTACCCGGCCACCACCAAGATGGAGTCCTGGAAGGTCGCCAAGGCCGTCGACGCCGTCCTGCCCAGCGCCGGCGACGCCGTCGACCCGCTCCCGCCCGCGCTGCGCGAGGGCCGCGGCCTCGCCGACCTGCCCGACGCCCTGCGGAAGATCCACCGGCCCCGCACCAAGGCCGACATCGCCGACGCCCGCGAACGGCTCAAGTGGGACGAGGCGTTCGTCCTCCAGGTCGCCCTCGCCCGCCGGCGGCACGCCGACACCCAGCTGCCCGCCGTCCCCCGCCGCCCCGCCCCCGACGGCATCCTCGACGCCTTCGACGCCAAGCTGCCCTTCACCCTCACCGACGGCCAGCGGAAGGTCTCCGCGGAGATCTTCGACGACCTCGCCACCGACCACCCGATGCACCGACTCCTCCAGGGAGAGGTCGGCTCCGGGAAGACGATGGTGGCCCTGCGCGCCATGCTCGCCGTCGTCGACGCCGGGGGACAGGCCGCGATGCTCGCCCCCACCGAGGTCCTCGCCCAGCAGCACCACCGCTCCGTCACCGAGATGATGGGCGAACTGGCCGAGGGCGGCATGCTCGGCGGCGCCGACCGCGCCACCAAGGTCGTGCTGCTCACCGGCTCCATGGGCGCCGCCGCCCGCCGCCACGCCCTGCTCGACCTGGTCACGGGCGAGGCGGGCATCGTCATCGGCACCCACGCCCTGATCGAGGACAAGGTGCAGTTCCACGACCTGGGCCTGGTCGTGGTCGACGAGCAGCACCGCTTCGGCGTCGAGCAGCGCGACGCGCTCCGGGGCAAGGGGAAGCAGCCGCCCCACCTCCTCGTGATGACCGCCACCCCCATCCCGCGCACCGTCGCCATGACCGTCTTCGGAGACCTGGAGACCTCCGTCCTCGACCAGCTGCCCGCCGGCCGCTCGCCGATCGCCAGCCACGTCGTCCCCGCCGCGGACAAGCCCCACTTCCTCGCGCGCGCGTGGGAACGGGTCCGCGAGGAGGTCGGGAACGGCCACCAGGCGTACGTGGTCTGCCCCCGCATCGGCGACGAGGAGGACCAGAAGAAGAAGTCCAAGGCGTCCCCGGAGGACGAGGCCGAGAAGCGCCCGCCGCTCGCCGTCCTCGACGTCGCCGAGAAGCTCGGCGCCGGCCCCCTCGCGGGCCTGCGGATCGCCGTCCTGCACGGCCGCATGCACCCCGACGACAAGGACGACGTAATGCGCCGCTACGCGGCCGGCGAGCTCGACGTCCTCGTCGCCACCACCGTCATCGAGGTCGGCGTCAACGTCCCCAACGCCACCGCCATGGTGATCATGGACGCCGACCGCTTCGGCGTCTCCCAGCTCCACCAGCTCCGCGGCCGCGTCGGCCGCGGCTCCGCCCCCGGCCTGTGCCTCCTCGTCAGCGAGATGCCCGAGGCGAGCCCCGCCCGGCAGCGCCTGAACGCCGTCGCCGCCACCCTCGACGGCTTCGAGCTCTCCCGCATCGACCTCGAACAGCGGCGCGAGGGCGACGTCCTCGGCCAGGCCCAGTCCGGCGTCCGCTCCTCGCTGCGGGTGCTCACCGTCATCGACGACGAGGACGTCATCACCGCCGCCCGCGAGGAGGCCACCGCCCTCGTCCTCGCCGACCCCGACCTCGCCGCCCACCCCGGGCTGCGCACCGCGCTCGACGCGCTGCTCAGCGAGGAGCGGGAGGAGTACCTGGAGAAGGGCTGAGCAAGAGCGGCCGCCCTATCCTGGTACCTGTTGCACACGCAACAGGTACAGGACAACGACGCAGGACGAGGACACCGATGACCCGCGTGATCGCCGGCACGGCCGGCGGGCGCCGCCTGGCCGTGCCGCCAGGCAACGGCACCCGCCCCACCTCCGATCGGGCACGGGAAGGCCTCTTCTCCACCTGGGAGGCGTTCCACGGCCTCGACGGGGCCCGGGTCGCCGACCTGTACGCGGGCTCCGGCGCCGTCGGCCTCGAAGCGCTCTCCCGGGGCGCCGCCCACGCCCTCCTCGTCGAGGCCGAGCCCCGCGCCGCGAAGACGGTCCGCGAGAACATCGCCTCGCTCGGCCTGCCAGGCGCCGAACTCCGCACCGGCAAGGCCGAGCAGATCGTGACGGGTCCGGCCCCTGCCGACCCGTACGACCTGGTCTTCCTCGACCCGCCGTACGCCGTCTCGGACGCCGAACTGCGCGAGATTCTCCTCACACTGCGCTCGGGGGGCTGGCTGAGCGAGGATGCCCTCGTCACCGTGGAGCGCAGCACTCGAGGCGGTGAATTCGGCTGGCCGACCGGTTTCGAACCCCTGCGGTCCCGTCGCTACGGTGAGGGAACGTTTTGGTACGGTCGCGCCGCCTCTACGTGCGAAGACGCACGATGACCGGACCGGAGAGCGAGGGACCCACGTTGCGCCGCGCCGTCTGTCCGGGGTCATTCGACCCCATCACCAACGGACATCTCGACATCATCGCCCGCGCTTCCAAGCTGTACGACGTCGTGCACGTCGCGGTGATGATCAACCAGTCGAAGAAGGGCCTCTTCACGGTCGACGAGCGGATCGAGCTGATCCGCGAGGTCACCGCCGACTTCGGCAACGTCGAGGTGGAGTCCTTCCACGGCCTCCTCGTCGACTTCTGCAAGCAGCGCGACATCCCCGCCATCGTCAAGGGCCTGCGCGCGGTCAGCGACTTCGACTACGAGCTGCAGATGGCCCAGATGAACATCGGCCTGACGGGCGTGGAGACGCTGTTCGTCCCCACCAACCCGACCTACAGCTTCCTCTCCTCCTCGCTGGTCAAGGAGGTCGCGGCCTGGGGCGGCGACGTCTCCCACCTGGTCCCCCCGGCGGTCCTCGGCCGGCTGTCCGAGCGGCTGACCGCGAAGTGACGCGCGGCCACCGCCGCTGACGCTCCGTCACCTGGTGTCGGACGGGAGCCGACTGCCCTTAAAGTCGTCCCGTCCGTCTCCATCCAGCTGTAGAGAGTGGCGAGCACCCGGTGGACGTGCAGAAGAAGCTCGACCAGATCGTCGCGACCGTACAGGGCGCCCGCTCCATGCCCATGTCGGCATCCTGCGTGGTCAACCGGGCCGAGCTGCTCGCCCTGCTCGACGAGGTGCGGGAGGCCCTGCCCGGCTCCCTCGCCCAGGCCCAGGAGCTGATCGGCGGCCGTGAGCAGCTGGTCGAGCAGGCCCGCCAGGAGGCGGACCGGATCATCGAGGCCGCCCACGCCGAGCGGGGCTCGATCGTCTCCGACACCCAGGTCGCCCGGCAGTCGCAGGAGGAGGCCGACCGGATCCTCTCCGAGGCCCGCCGCGAGGCGGAGGAGGTCAAGGCCGAGGCCGACGATTACGTCGACTCCAAGCTCGCCAACTTCGAGGTCGTCCTCAACAAGACCATCGGCTCCGTCGACCGGGGCCGCGAGAAGCTCCTCGGCCGCGGCCCGGGTCTCGACCGGGACGGCTACGCGGACCCGGACGCCCCGGAGTACAGCGCCGACCCGCAGACCCTGATCCAGCGGGCCGACGAGTACGTGGACGCCAAGCTCGGCGCGTTCGAGGCGGTGCTCAGCAAGACCCTGGAGGCGGTCGGCCGCGGCCGGCAGAAGCTGCACGGCCGGATCGCCACGGACGACCTCGGCGAGCACATGGCCGCCCAGGACGGCCTCGGCGGCCCGGTGCACACCAGCGACGCCGACTACCTGGCCGGTCTCGCGGAGCTCGCCGACCCCGAGCCGGCGCAGGTCCAGCCCCCGGCGCAGATCCCCGCCCAGCAGCAGCCCGATCCGTACGGCTACCAGCAGCAGCCCCAGCCGGACCCGTCCTACGGCTACCAGCAGCAGGACCCCTACGCGTACCAGCAGCCCGACCCGTACGCGTACCAGGGCCAGTACGGCTACGAGCAGCAGGCGTACGCCCCCCAGGCCCAGCCCCAGCAGCCCCAGCAGGCCGCCGCGCTCGACGAGACCAGCTTCTTCGACACGAGCATGATCGACCTGGAGCAGCTCCGCCGGTACGAACAGGGGCACTAGCCCCGGATTGGGCCCTGAGCGAAGCGTCCAGTATCCTGGCTCTTCGGTCGCGCGTATGCCCGCGATCCTTGCTGCCCACGTCCGGCAGCCTCCTCACGTCGAGAACGATCCGAAAGCAGGAAGAGCCCTGAGCACGCGCCTCGACCACCGCAACCCCCTCGTGTTCGACACGCACGAGCTGGGGCGGCGTCCTGGCGCCCTCCAGCGGATCTCGCGTTCGGTCGAGGCCCCCACGGCCCTCGGCGTCGAAGGAGTGATCGGAGTGCCCGAGGGCGCTCCGGTGGACATCGATCTCCGTCTTGAGTCGGTCATGGAAGGGGTGCTTGTCACAGGCACCGCCCGTGCATCGGCCGAGGGGGAGTGCGTAAGGTGTCTGGAGCCCGTCGAGCTTGATCTCGACGTGGATTTCCAGGAGATGTTCTCGTACCCCGACTCCGACGACCGGGGCCGCTCCAAGGCGGCCGCGGACGACGAAGCCGAGGACGACGAGGACATGATCCCCCTCGAGGACGGCATGTTCGACCTCGAACCCGTGCTGCGTGATGCGGTGGTGCTCGCACTGCCGATGCAGCCGGTGTGCCGGGAGGACTGTGCGGGTCTGTGCTCCGACTGTGGGGCCAACCTGAACGAGAACCCGGACCACCACCATGACGCCGTCGACATTCGTTGGGCGGCACTGCAGGGACTCGCCGGTTCGCTGGGAACCGATGAGAAGGACAACATGAGCGGCAAAGCCTCTGACGGGGACGTCCGAAGCGCCGCCGAGAAGCAGGAGAAGTAGCCGTGGCTGTTCCGAAGCGGAAGATGTCGCGCAGCAACACGCGCCACCGCCGGTCGCAGTGGAAGGCTGCGGTCCCCACCCTGGTTTCGTGTGAGCGTTGCCAGGAGCCGAAGCTGCAGCACATCGCGTGCCCGAGCTGCGGCACCTACAACAAGCGCCAGGTCCTCTCGGTCTGAGTGGCTGGTGAGAGGCACGATGTCTGAGAACATCAGCGCAGCCTCGTCCCACACGCTTCTGGAAGGGCGGCTCGGCTATCAGCTCGAGTCCGCCCTTCTGGTGCGTGCGCTGACGCATCGCTCGTACGCGTACGAGAACGGCGGTCTGCCCACCAACGAGCGTCTCGAGTTCCTCGGGGACTCGGTGCTCGGCCTGGTGGTCACGGACACGCTGTACCGCACCCACCCTGACCTGCCCGAAGGCCAGCTGGCCAAACTGCGGGCCGCGGTGGTCAACTCTCGTGCGCTGGCGGAAGTCAGTCGCGGCCTCGAACTCGGCTCCTTCATCCGGCTCGGCCGGGGCGAAGAGGGCACGGGCGGCCGGGACAAGGCGTCCATCCTCGCCGACACCCTCGAAGCGGTGATCGGCGCGGTCTATCTCGACCAGGGCCTCGAAGCGGCGTCCGAGCTGGTGCACCGGCTCTTCGACCCGCTGATCGAGAAGTCCTCGAACCTCGGTGCCGGCCTGGACTGGAAGACCAGCCTCCAGGAGCTCACCGCGGCCGAGGGCCTGGGCGTGCCGGAGTACCTCGTCACCGAAGAGGGCCCGGACCACGAGAAGGTCTTCACGGCTGCCGCCCGCGTCGGTGGTGTCTCGTACGGCACCGGCACCGGCCGCAGCAAGAAGGAAGCGGAGCAGCAGGCAGCCGAGTCCGCGTGGCGCGAGATTCGCGCGGCCGCGGACGAACGCGCGGCGGCGGCGAAGGCCGCTGCCGAGGCGGGTACGGGAGAGGTCGCCGACCCCTCTCCGACCGCCCACCCGGCGTCGGCCTGACGGCCCGGCCCACCGCTTCCCGAGAACCCCGCCCCAGGGCGGGGTTCTCGTCATTCCGCCGCGCGCACGCCGGTAGGGTTGAGGCGCTGTCGAAGACGTCCGGAGGAGTCCCCGTGCCCGAGCTGCCCGAGGTCGAGGTCGTACGGCGCGGTCTGGAGCGCTGGGTCGCCGGACGGACCGTGACCGAGGTCGAGGTGCTGCACCCCAGGGCCGTACGGCGCCATCCGGCGGGCGGCGAGGACTTCGCGGCCCGGCTGAAGGGGCAGCGGTTCGAGGTGGCGCGCCGCCGCGGCAAGTACCTCTGGCTTCCGCTCGCCGACACCGGCACCTCCGTGCTCGGACACCTCGGCATGAGCGGCCAGCTCCTCGTCCAGCCCGAGGACGCCCCGGACGAGAAGCACCTCCGCATCCGGCTCCGCTTCGACGACTCCGCCGGCACCGAGCTCCGCTTCGTCGACCAGCGCACCTTCGGCGGGCTCTCGCTCCACGACCAGACCCCGGAAGGGCTCCCCGACGTCATCGGGCACATCGCCCGCGACCCGCTGGACCCCGAGTTCGACGACGACGCCTTCCGTACCGCGCTGCGGCAGCGCCGTACGACGATCAAGCGCGCGCTGCTCGACCAGTCGCTGATCAGCGGCGTCGGCAACATCTACGCGGACGAGGCGCTCTGGCGGTCCCGGCTCCACTACGACCGGCCCACGGCGACCCTGACCCGGCCGCGCTCGACCGAGCTCCTCGGGCACGTCCGCGACGTGATGAACGCGGCGCTCGCGGTCGGCGGCACCAGCTTCGACAGCCTGTACGTGAACGTCAACGGCGAGTCCGGCTACTTCGACCGCTCGCTCGACGCCTACGGGCGCGAGGACGAGCCCTGCCACCGCTGCGGCACCCCCATGCGCCGCCGCGCCTGGATGAACCGCTCCAGCTACTTCTGCCCCCGCTGCCAGCGCCCACCGCGCGCGACGGCGTAACAAGGCGACGGGGCAACGGCGTAATGCCGTAACGCCGTAACGGCCCGGAGGAAACGGGCGTCGAGCGGCGGGTGTAAGGCCGTCAGGCGGTGACCGTGGCCGCGCGCTCCGTGTCGTAGTTCTCCCGCGCCGCCTCGACCTGCGGCATGCGGCCCTCGACCAGCTGGATCAGGCCCATGAGCCGTTCCGCGATCTCGCGGCCGAGCGGGGTGAGCCGGTAGTCGACCCGGGGCGGGTTCACGGGCTGCGCCTCGCGGTGGACGAGGCCGTCGCGCTCCAGGGCGTGCAGGGTCTGCGACAGCATCTTCTCGCTCACGCCGTCGACCCGCCGCCGCAGCTCGTTGAAGCGGAACGTCCCGTCGTGCAGGGCGGCCAGGGTCAGGCTGCCCCAGCGGCCCGTCACGTGTTCCAGCGTGCCGCGGGAGGGGCAGGCGCGCGCGAACACGTCGTAGGCGAGGTCGTCAGTCATGCCCCCCACCGTACTCCCGCGCAGCGCTTACTGCCATGAGGGCGCTATCCAGTCGCTTGCGCTTTCCAAAAGTTAGTGCTCTACTTCTGGTCGTTGCCCCGCTGACCTTTTCGAGCCTTTCCGAGGAGCCCGCTGTGACCACCCCCGTCGTCTCCATCGCCTACCACTCCGGCTACGGCCACACCGCCGTCCTGGCCGAGGCCGTCCGCGCCGGTGCCGCCGACACGGGCGCCACCGTCCACCTGATCAACGTCGACGGGATCACCGACGCCGAGTGGGAGCTCCTCGACGCCTCCGACGCGATCGTCTTCGGCTCCCCGACCTACATGGGCACCGCCTCCGGCGCCTTCCACAAGTTCGCCGAGGACACCTCGAAGCGCTGGTTCACCGACGCCTGGCTGGACAAGCTCGCCGCCGGCTTCACCAACTCCGGCTCCAAGAGCGGCGACAAGCTGCACACCCTGCAGTTCTTCCAGACCCTCGCCGGCCAGCACGGCATGACCTGGGTCAACCTCGGCCTGAAGCCCGGCTGGAACAGCAGCGAGGCCTCCGAGAACGACCTCAACCGCCTCGGCTTCTTCGCCGGCGCCGGCGCCCAGACCCACACCGACCTCGGCCCCGAAGGCGTCCACAAGGCCGACGTCGCCACCGCCGAACACCTCGGCCGCCGCGTCGCCCTCACCGCCCGCACCTTCGCCGCCGGCAAGGCCGCCGCCTGACCTCCCCTCCCCACCCATACGCGAAAGGGCCCCGCCACCACGAAGGTGACGGGGCCCTTTCGCGTACGGGTCCCGGGGGCCGTCCGGCTCAGTAGCCGAAGTCCTGGGTCCACCAGGGGCCGCCGTCGGCGAAGTGGACGCCGACGCCGAGGGTGGTGAAGTCGCAGTTGAGGATGTTGGCGCGGTGGCCGTCGCTGTTCATCCAGGAGGTCATGACGGCGGCGGCGTCGACCTGGCCGCGGGCGATGTTCTCGCCGCCCATGCCGGTGATGCCGGCCTGCTGGGCGCGTGCCCAGGGGGTGTCGCCGTCGGGGTCCGTGTGGTCGAAGAAGCCGCGGTTGGCCATGTCGGCGCTGAAGGCGCCGGCGAGCGAGGCGAGGCGGGCGTCGGAGCGGACGGGGGTGCAGCCGACCTTGGCGCGCTCGGTGTTGACGAGGCGGAGGACCTCGGCCTCGGCGGCCTGGCCGCGGTCGGCGGTGGAGGTGACGGCGGCCTTCTCGGTGGGCGCCGCCGTGGTGGGGGCCGGCTCGGGAGCGGGCGCCTTCTTCACGGGCGCCTTCTTCGTGGGAGCCTTCGTCGCGGGTGCGGCCGGGGTCTTGGACGGCGTCGGCTTCACGGCGGCCTTCGTCGTCTTCGACGGGGTCGGGGTGGGCTTCGGGGTGGCCTTCGGGCTCGGCTTCGCGGACGGGGTCGCCGACGGGGAGGCCCCGCCGCCGGTGGTGCCCGTGCCGCCCGATGCGAGGGCGGGGGTCTGGGTGGCGCCGCCCTGGGTGGTCAGCTCCGGGGCCTGGCGGGACTGCTGGGTCCGCTGCTCGCTGCTGCTGGCGCTGCCGATCGTGAAGGTGTCGCCGCCGGGCAGCAGGCCGGAGGCGACGGCGACGGCGCCGACGGCGACCGCCGCGGAGGCGCCGAGCAGTCCGGTGCGCACGGGCCGCCTGCGGCGGGCCCCCGGGTGCCGGCGGCCCGAACCGGCCGCGTAGTCTTCTGCGGCGGGTGCGGCGCCGGAGCGACGGTGGCGTCCCATCTGCTCTGCCTTCCTGCTGGTCCTTGCCGGGTCTTTGCTGATCTTTGCTGTCGGTACCGTTCCGGCTCGACAGTCGAACGGCTCGCGCCCGAATGGGTGAGGAGTGTTCGTCGGGACTGTACGCCATGGGACCTAGGGGGCGGCGTGCTCAACAGGGAAACCTCCCGTTAGCGTGCAGTCATGAGCGACGACGTACGGATGACTGCCTGGGTACGCGGCCGGGTGCAGGGAGTGGGCTTTCGCTGGTTCACCAGGGCAAACGCACTGGAGATCGGCGGCCTGGTGGGCTTCGCCCTGAACCTCGACGACGGCCGGGTGCAGGTGGTGGCCGAGGGGCCGCGTGAGAATTGCCACCGTCTGCTCGACTGGCTGCACTCCGCCGACACACCCGGGCGCGTGGACGGCGTCACTGAGATCTGGGACACCCCGCGAGGCGGCTACGAGAGCTTCGCCATCCGCTGAGCGTGACGCTCCGGCGCCCCGTCCGGTGACCGAGAGGGGCGCCGGACGGACGCGCGGTAACGGTCGCGCGAGGGGAAAAGCGCCTGGTGGTTGCCAATGCGCGCCCGTCGTGCAAGGCTGCGGCTTAAGGATGATCGCGACGCCCTGAGGCACCGAGTTGCGAGGACTCACCGCGTATCGAGCGGTGGTGGCCCCCTCGGTCGGCCCTTCAAACGGGGCGTGATCGTGTTGACCGTCAAACTTTTTGGTGAGACGCTGGAATCCCCGCGCACCTTAGCTGTTTGGCAGTGGAACCGGCACGACAAGCAGTACTGCCGAGCACCGCGGGTGCGAATCCCTCACGACCCACACCGCTACGGTCGGTCACTCATTGTGGAGGACCATCCATCATGGCAAAGGCGCTTCTCGGTTACGTCGGCGGCTCCGACCCGCGACTCCTCGCCGAGATGCGACGGCTTCAGCAGCGCGTCCAGGACCTCGAATCCGAGCTGGTACGGATTCAGTCCGAGAACGACTCGCTCGCCGCTGCCGCCGCTCAGCACCAGGGAGAGTCGCTGCTGAACAGCATCGACCTCGACGTACCCCAGGCGGAGCCTGCGCTCACCTGACAACCCAGCCCCGAGGGGCCAGGTGGGAAACACTCCTTGCAAGGGGCGCTTCGGCGTCCCTTCTCTCTTTCACCCGCCGTTTCCCCCGTGTCCCACCCCTCCTCACCCGATGATCTGCCCTGCACCTTCGCGGGTGAAACGCAGGTGCCCCGGTAGAGTCCCCGGGGTGCACCTCAAGGCCCTGACTCTCCGCGGATTCAAGTCGTTCGCATCGGCCACCACCCTGCGGTTCGAACCAGGGATCACCTGTGTCGTGGGACCCAACGGATCGGGCAAGTCCAATGTCGTGGACGCCCTGTCCTGGGTCATGGGCGAGCAGGGCGCCAAGTCGCTGCGCGGCGGCAAGATGGAGGACGTCATCTTCGCCGGCACGACCGGGCGCCCGCCGCTCGGCCGCGCCGAGGTCTCGCTGACCATCGACAACTCCGACGGCGCGCTGCCCATCGACTACGCCGAGGTCACCCTCACCCGGATCATGTTCCGGGGCGGCAGCAGCGAGTACCAGATCAACGGCGACACCTGCCGGCTGCTCGACTTCCAGGACCTGCTCTCCGACTCCGGCATCGGACGCGAGATGCACGTCATCGTCGGACAGGGCCAGCTCGACTCCGTGCTGCACGCCGACCCGATGGGCCGCCGCGCCTTCATTGAGGAGGCCGCGGGCGTCCTCAAGCACCGCAAGCGCAAGGAGAAGGCGCTGCGGAAGCTGGACGCGATGCAGGCCAACCTCGCGCGCGTGCAGGACCTCACCGACGAACTGCGCCGCCAGCTCAAGCCCCTCGGCCGGCAGGCCGCCGTCGCCCGCCGGGCCGTCGTCATCCAGGCCGACCTGCGCGACGCGCGCCTCCGCCTCCTCGCCGACGACCTCGTCCACCTCCAGCGGGCCCTCACGGCCGAGGTCGCCGACGAGGCGGCGCTGCTCGCCCGCAAGGAGGCCACCGAGGCCGAACTGCGCGCCGCGCTCGCCCGGGAGGCTGACCTCGAAGCGGAGGCCCGCGCCCTCGTTCCCCGCCTGGAGCGCGCCCAGCAGAGCTGGTACGCCCTGTCCCAGCTCGCCGAGCGCGTCCGCGGCACCGTCTCGCTGGCCGACGCGCGCGTGAAGAGCGCCACCGCCGCACCCGCCGAGGAGCGGCGCGGCCGCGACCCGGAGGACCTGGAACGCGAGGCGGCCCGCGTCCGCGAACAGGAGGCGGAGCTCGAAGCCGCCCTGGAGGCGGCCGAACGCGCCCTGGAGGACACGGTCGCCCACCGCGCCGAACTGGAACGGTCGCTGACGGCGGAGGAGCGGCGCCTCAAGGACCTGGCCCGTGCCATCGCCGACCGGCGCGAGGGCCTCGCCCGGCTCCACGGCCAGGTCAACGCGGCCCGCTCGCGCGCCGCCTCGGCCCAGGCCGAGATCGACCGGCTCGCCGCCGCCCGTGACGAGGCGGGGGAGCGGGCCGCCGCCGCCCAGGAGGAGTACGAGCAGCTCAAGGCAGAGGTCGACGGCCTCGACGCGGAGGACACCGAGCACGCCGAGCGGTACGAGGCGGCCCGCCGCGAGCTGGCCGAGGCGGAGGCCGCGCTGAGCGCCACCCGCGAAGCCGCGGGCACCGCCGAGCGCCGCCGCGCCGCGACCAGGGCCCGGCACGACACCCTCGCCCTCGGCCTGCGCCGCAAGGACGGCACGGGCGCGCTCCTCGCCGCCGGTCTCACCGGAGTCCTCGGCCCGGCCGCCGAACTCCTCACCGTCACCCCGGGATACGAGGTCCCCGTCGCCGCCGCCCTCGGCGCCGCCGCCGACGCGGTCGCGGCCACCGGACCCTCCGCCGCCGCCGACGCGCTCCGCCTGCTGCGCAAGCAGGACGCGGGCCGCGCCTCGCTCCTCCTGAGCGGCGCCCCCGAGCCGGCCCCCGCCGCGGACGCCGACGGCGGGCGGCAGGCCGCGGACCTGGTCCGGGGCCCCGCCGAACTCATGGGCGCCGTCCGCAGGTTGCTGGCCGGCGTCGTGGTCGTCGAGGATCTCGACGAGGCCGCGGAACTGGTCAGGGCCAGGCCCGCGCTGACCGCCGTCACCGCCGAAGGGGACCTGCTCGGGGCCCACTTCGCCCAGGGCGGCTCCGCCGGGGCGCCCAGCCTGCTCGAAGTCCAGGCCTCGGTGGCCGAGGCCGCCGCGGAACTCGACGAACTGACCGTGCGCTGCGAGGAGCTGGCCGCCGGGCAGCGCGAGGCCGACGAGCGGCGCCGTACCGCGGGGGCGCTCGTCGAGGAGCTCGACACCCGCCGCCGCGCCGCCGAGCGCGAGAAGTCCGCCGTCGCCCAGCAGCTCGGCCGGCTCGCCGGCCAGGCCAGGGGAGCGGCGGGGGAGGCCGAGCGGACGGCGGCGGCCGCCGCCCGCGCCCAGGAGGCCCTGGAGAAGGCCACCGCCGACGCCGAGGAGCTGGCCGAGCGCCTGCTCGTCGCCCAGGAGGCCACCGCCCACGGGGACGGCGAGGACGAGCCCGACACCTCCGTCCGGGACCGCCTCGCCATCGACGGATCCAACGCGCGCCAGACCGAGATGGAGGCGCGGCTCCAGGTCCGTACCCACGAGGAGCGGGTCAAGGGGCTCGCCGGACGGGCCGACTCGCTCGACCGGGCCGCCCGCGCCGAGCGGGAGGCACGCGTGCGTGCCGAGCAGCGCAGGGCCAGGCTG
This sequence comes from Streptomyces sp. NPDC056361, assembly GCF_042262805.1. Classification (NCBI taxonomy): domain Bacteria; kingdom Bacillati; phylum Actinomycetota; class Actinomycetes; order Kitasatosporales; family Streptomycetaceae; genus Streptomyces; species Streptomyces sp. NPDC056361. Next base: position 5,279 of record NZ_JBHJQI010000114.1, on the reverse strand, counting down.
CGCCACGAGGAGCGGGTCGCGGGCGCGGTCGCCGCGGGCGCCCGTACGCTCCTCGCCCATGTGGAGGTCTCGCTGGTCCGCGCCGAGCGGGAGCGGGTGGCCGCCCAGGCCGCCAGGGCCGACCGGGAGGAGGGGCTGACGACCGCCCGGACCCGCGCCCGGGACCTCAAGGCCGAGCTCGACAAGCTGACCGACTCCGTCCACCGGGGCGAGGTGCTCGGCGCCGAGAAGCGGCTGCGGATCGAGCAGCTGGAGGCGAAGGCCCTGGAGGAGTTCGGCGTCGAGTCGGCCGATCTGGTCGCCGAGTACGGCCCGGACCAGCCCGTCCCCGCGTCGCCGGCGGAGGACGGAACCGACCGGGACGGAACCGACCGGAACGGAACCGATCAGGGCCGGGGCGGAACCGACCGGGACCGGGAAGGAACGGGGTCGGGCGCCTCCGCCCCGGCCTCGCGTCCGTTCGTCCGTTCGGAGCAGGAGAAGCGGCTCAAGGCCGCCGAACGGGCGTACCACCAGCTCGGCAAGGTGAATCCGCTGGCTCTGGAGGAGTTCGCGGCGCTCGAGGAGCGGCACCGGTTCCTCTCGGAGCAGTTGGAGGACCTGAAGAAGACCCGGACCGACCTGCTTCAGGTCGTGAAGGAGGTCGACGTGCGCGTCGAGCAGGTCTTCACGGAGGCGTACCGGGACACGGCCCGGGAGTTCGAGGGCGTCTTCTCGCGGCTCTTCCCGGGCGGCGAGGGCCGGCTGGTCCTCACCGACCCGGACAACATGCTCACCACCGGCGTGGACGTGGAGGCCCGGCCGCCGGGCAAGAAGGTCAAGCGCCTGTCGCTGCTGTCGGGCGGCGAGCGGTCGCTCACGGCCGTGGCGCTGCTCGTCTCCATCTTCAAGGCGAGGCCCAGTCCGTTCTACGTGATGGACGAGGTCGAGGCGGCGCTCGACGACACCAACCTCCAGCGGCTGATCCGGATCATGCAGGAGCTCCAGGAGTCCTCGCAGCTGATCGTGATCACCCACCAGAAGCGGACGATGGAGGTCGCGGACGCGCTGTACGGCGTGTCCATGCAGGGCGACGGCGTCTCGAAGGTGATCAGCCAGCGGCTCCGCTGAACACCACTCATTCAAGTCTTGAACGCATGAGCCTCGATCTCTCTCTTAAAGTCACACGACATCGGGTATTGACTTCGAAACTTGAAGGCATAGTCTCTGCAACGTTGCTTTTACCTTCACGTGGTGGGCGGCGTGAAGTTGTGCGCCACTGGAAGGGCTTCCCCCCACCGAGGAGTCCATGTGACCAACACCGCGCAGGCGCCCACGCCGCCGCCTTCCGAAGGCCGAGCCGCCCACCCGGACCACCTCGGCCACGTCATCTTCATCACGGCCTCGGCCGCGATGGGCGGATTCCTCTTCGGATACGACAGCTCCGTCATCAACGGCGCCGTCGAGGCGATCCGCGACCGGTACGACATCGGCTCCGGCACCCTCGCCCAGGTCATCGCCATCGCACTGATCGGCTGCGCCATCGGCGCCGCGACCGCCGGCCGGATCGCCGACCGGATCGGCCGCATCCGCTGCATGCAGATCTCCGCGGTGCTCTTCGCGGTCAGCGCCGTCGGCTCCGCGCTCCCCTTCGCCCTCTGGGACCTGGCCTTCTGGCGGATCATCGGCGGCTTCGCCATCGGCATGGCCTCCGTCATCGGCCCCGCCTACATCGCCGAGGTCGCACCCGCCGCCTACCGCGGCCGCCTCGGCTCCTTCCAGCAGGCCGCGATCGTCATCGGCATCGCGATCTCCCAGCTCGTCAACTACGGCATCCTCCAGCTCGCCGACGGCGACCAGCGCGGCGAGATCGGCGGCCTGGAGGCCTGGCAGTGGATGCTCGGCGTGATGGTCGTCCCCGCGCTCCTCTACGGCATGCTGTCCTTCGCGATCCCGGAGTCCCCCCGCTTCCTCATCTCCGTCGGGAAGACCGACCGCGCCAAGGAGGTCCTGGCAGAGGTCGAGGGCCAGGGCGTCGACCTCGACCACCGCGTCGCCGAGATCGACCGGGCCATGCGCAGCGAGCACAAGTCCACCTTCAAGGACCTGCTCGTCGCGGGGAGCACGTACAAGCTGCTGCCCATCGTCTGGGTCGGCATCGGCCTCTCGGTCTTCCAGCAGCTCGTCGGCATCAACGTCGCGTTCTACTACTCCGCGACCCTCTGGCAGTCCGTCGGCATCGACCCGTCGAGCTCGTTCTTCTACTCGTTCACCACGTCGATCATCAACATCATCGGCACCGTGATCGCGATGGTCCTGGTCGACCGGGTCGGCCGCAAGCCGCTCGCGCTCGTCGGCTCCGTCGGCATGGCCGTCGCCCTCGCCGTCGAGGCGTGGGCCTTCTCCGCCGACCTCGTCGACGGCAAGCTGCCCGAGACGCAGGGCGTCGTGGCGCTCGTCGCCGCCCACGTCTTCGTGCTCTTCTTCGCCCTCTCGTGGGGCGTGGTCGTCTGGGTCTTCCTCGGCGAGATGTTCCCCAACCGGATCCGCGCCGCCGCCCTGGGCGTCGCCGCTTCCGCCCAGTGGATCGCCAACTGGGCCATCACCGCGAGCTTCCCGTCCCTCGCGGACTGGAACCTCTCCGGCACCTACGTCATCTACACGGTCTTCGCCGTGCTCTCGATCCCCTTCGTGCTCAGGTACGTCAAGGAGACCAAGGGCAAGGCGTTGGAGGAGATGGGCTAAACCCCGCTGCCCCGCTCCTCACCCACGGAACTGCCCCGGCCCGAGGCCCTGTGCCCCGCGCCGGGGCAGTGCTCCGTTCAGGCCGTGAGCCGCGGCACCACGTCGTCGCAGAACAGCCGCAGGCTCCGCCACCCCTCCTCCACCGGCATCCCGCCGCACAGCGGATGCAGCACCACGCTCTCCAGGCCGAGTGCCAGGCACTCCTCCGGCGTCACGACCCGGTACACCCCCTCCGCCCGCAGCTCGGGCACCGTCGTCGCGGTCGACCGCACCGCGGAGGTGATGTCCTTCGACTGCCAGGAGGCGTACGTCCGGGCCTCGTGCAGGAAGTGCTCCCCGTACTCCGCCCAGGTCCGGTCCGGGTCCTCCGACAGGTGCAGCAGCGGGGTCTCCTCGGCCGGCATCATCGTCCAGCCCTCGGTGCCGTACTCCGCGCACCGCTCCCGGTAGTACGCGTCGAGCTCCGGCAGGTGCGCGCTCGGGAAGAACGGCAGCCCCAGCCGGGCCGCCCGCCGCGCCGCCGCCCGCGACGAACCCCCGACGAGCAGCATCGGGTGCGGCTGGGTGAGGGGGCGCGGGGTGACCCGCACCGTACGGCCCCGGTACGTGAACGGCTCGCCGGTCCAGGCGGCGAGCAGGGTCTCCAGGAGCTCGTCCTGGAGCCGGCCGCGCCTGCCCCAGTCGACCCCCCGCTCCTCGTACTCCTCCGGCCGGTAGCCGATCCCCGCCACCGTGACCAGCCGGCCCCCGCTCAGCAGGTCGAGGACCGCGATGTCCTCGGCGAGCCGCAGCGGGTCGTGCAGCGGCCCGATGATCGCCGACACGGTGACCGCGATCCGCCGGGTCGCGCCGAAGACCGCGCCCGCGAAGGCGAAGGGCGAGGGCAGCCAGTTGTTCGCGACGCCGTGGTGCTCCTCGGTCTGGACCGTGTCGACGCCGTGCGCGTCGGCGTGGGCGGCCATCTCGACGGCGGCCCGGTAGCGGGCGGCGAGGGAGACGGGGGTCGCGTGCGGATCGACGAGGTTGAACCGTACGACTGTGAAGGGCATGGGGAGTCCCCCTCCGCGTGGGATACCGGCGAGGGGGGACGTTAGCTGACGTGGCGTCAGATGAGAACGGCCGCGCGGACCCCGAAGGGGCCCAGGGACCTGGGACCTGGGACCCAGGGACTCGGGACCCGGGGACCCGGGGAGCAGGGGCCGCCACCATCGGGAGTACTCCGTACAGGCGCGGGGGACCCACGCAGCGTAGTGCTCCGTCTCCGGTCGCTTCTTGGCCGATACTGGTCAGGTTATGGAACTCATCCTTGCTGTAGTCATCGCTCTGGTCGTCGCGGTCGCCGTGACGAGCGGGCTCGTGATCAGCGGTCGCAAGAAGAAGCAGCTGCCGCCGGCCGAGCCGCCGTCCACCACGCCGACCATCACCGCTCCGCCCGCCGAACCGCACGTCGGCGAGGAGGCGGAGACGCCGCGGGAGGAACCACGCCGCACGGTCGAGGAGGTCCAGCTCCCCACCGAAGCGGCCCCCGAGGCTCCGGTCGTCGAGGAGCCCGAGGCCCCCACCGCCCCCGAGATCGAGGTCCCGGAGCCCACCGCCGGCCGACTCGTCCGGCTCAGGGCCCGGCTCGCCCGCTCCCAGAACTCGCTCGGCAAGGGGCTGCTCACGCTGCTGTCCCGCGAGCACCTCGACGAGGACACCTGGGAGGAGATCGAGGAGACCCTCCTCACCGCCGACGTCGGCGTCGCCCCCACCCAGGAGCTCGTCGAGCGGCTGCGCGAGCGGGTCAAGGTGCTCGGCACCCGCACCCCGGACGAGCTGCGCGGCCTGCTCCGCGAGGAGCTCGTCGCGCTCCTCGGCCCCGACCTCGACCGCACGGTCAAGACCGACAGCCCCGCGGACGTCCCGGGCATCGTCATGGTCGTCGGCGTCAACGGCACCGGCAAGACCACCACCACCGGCAAGCTGGCCCGTGTCCTCGTCGCCGACGGCAAGTCCGTCGTCCTCGGCGCCGCCGACACCTTCCGCGCCGCCGCCGCCGACCAGCTCCAGACCTGGGGCGAGCGCGTGGGCGCCCGGACCGTGCGCGGACCGGAGGGCGGCGACCCCGCCTCGATCGCCTTCGACGCCGTCAAGGAGGGCATCGCCGAGGGCGCCGACGTCGTCCTCATCGACACCGCGGGACGGCTGCACACCAAGACCGGCCTCATGGACGAGCTCGGCAAGGTCAAGCGGGTCGTCGAGAAGCACGGCCCGCTCGACGAGATCCTCCTCGTCCTCGACGCCACCACCGGCCAGAACGGCCTGATCCAGGCCCGTGTCTTCGCCGAGGTCGTCGACATCACCGGCATCGTGCTGACCAAGCTCGACGGCACCGCCAAGGGCGGCATCGTCATCGCCGTCCAGCGCGAGCTGGGCGTCCCGGTCAAGCTGGTCGGCCTGGGCGAGGGCCCGGACGACCTGGCCCCCTTCGAGCCGGGTGCCTTCGTCGACGCCCTGATCGGCGACTGACGCCCCGCACGGCACGCGGAAGGGCCCTCGCCATTCGATGGCGAGGG
>NZ_JBHJQI010000113.1:0-27805 GCF_042262805.1 Streptomyces sp. NPDC056361 | reverse complement strand
GGCCGGGCCCGGCCCCTACCGACCGGGGCCGGGCCGGGCTCAGCCGAGGATGCAGTCGCTCCAGGTCTGATCGTCGATGTTGCCGCCGGAGACCACGCAGAGTGCCACCTTCCGCGGGTCGGGATTCCGCAGTGCGGCCGCGAACGCCGCCGCCCCCGCCCCCTCGGCCCGGATGCCGGCCTCCGCCCACAGGATGCGCATCGCCCGATGCAGCTCCACGTCGTCGACGGTGCGCACGTCGAGACCGTAGTCCCGGCAGGCCTGGAAGGACCGGGCGCCGATCCGCCGGACCAGCAGGCCTTCCGGCAGGCCCTGCGCGGCGTCCAGCGTGATCCGGCGTCCGGCCCGCAGCGACATCTGCATCGCCGGCGCGCCCTCGTACTCGACTCCGACGATTCTGGTGGCGGCGTCGCCCCATTCGGCGATGCCCGCCGCCACCAGGCCGCCGCCGCCCACGGGCACGAACGCGACGTCGGGCAGGTCGGTCTCCTCGCGCACCTCGCGGTAGAGGCTGCGATGGCCCTCGATGATGTCGGGATCGTCGAAGCTGTGCACGAAGACGGCTGTGCCTTCGTCCGCGTACCTGCGTGCGAGAACCTCGCAGTCGTCGTAGCCGCCCTCGACGAGGACGATCTCGGCGCCGGCTCCGGTGATTCTCTGCCGCTTGGCCAGAGGAGTCGTTCGCGGGACGAACACCCGAAGGGGCAGGCCGCGGGCCGAGGCCGCTTGCGCGAGACCGGACGCGTGATTCCCGGTGGAGGCCGTGACAATGGTGCTTCCGGCCGGCAACGCTGCCACTTTGTGGGCGTTGCCCCGGTATTTGAACGCCCCCGATATCTGCCGGGTCTCGTCTTTGACGAGGATTTCCCGCCAGCCGTGCGGCTGGAGCCGTACGACGCGGGTGCGAATCGGCTGGAGTCGTTCTTTCAGCTGTACAGACATGACCGTCCCATCAGTGTCGTGACCGAATGTGTGCGTTCCGGCGAATCGCCCACTCAGTGACTGATGGCGTATTCCTTGACCTTGTCGCGTGCGGGACGGGAGTCGTGGTCTCCGGCCGCCGCGACGACGAGGTCGGTGATGGTGCGGCCGGTTGCGGCAAGCGCCATCGGGAAGATGCTGCCGGACATCAGGCCGGGCAGGGTGTTGATTTCGAGGAAGTACGTCTCGTCGTCCCTGACCAGGAAGTCACAGCGCGCGAACGTCGCCACCTCGGTGGCCTCGAAGACCCCGTGCGCGTACTCGCGGAGGGCCTTGGTCGTGGGGTCCTCGGCGCGCAGTTCGATACGGGCACGCCCCTTGACGTGCTTCTCCTCGTGACCGAAGAAGCCCTGCGCCACCACTTCCGCCACGGGAAGGTCGACGAGGCGTCCGTTCTCCCGGTACACGCTGCACGAGTACTCGCGGCCGCTGACGAATTCCTGCACCAGGACCTGGTTGTCGTACGGTGCGGCTTCCTCGACCGCCTTCACCAGCTCCTGCTCGTCCGCATCGTGGAGCAGGGTGGTGAGCAGCGAAGCGCCCATGCGGTTGGGCTTGACCACGAGGGGGCCCGGTCCGACCTCCCGCAGGACGCGCTGTGCGTCGAACGAGTCCGCGCGGACCAGGGCGGAGCGTGGAGCGCGTAGTCCGGGGAGCAGAGCTGTGGCCAGGGAGGCTTGGAGGTACTTGTTCATGCCCAGGGCGGAGGCGAGTACGGGGCCGAAGTTGCCCCGAATACCCGCGACTTCGGCCAGGCCCTGCCAGCCGCCGTCCTCGCCTTCGTTCCCGTGCAGCAGGGAGAAGACGAACGAGCCGCTCGCCCTGAGCCGCTCGATGGCCGCACCCAGGGGCAGGACCTCTCCCGCGCGGAGCCCCTCCTCGTCCTCGGGCCACGGTCCGCGGTCGAAGAAATGCACCGTGCCGGTGCGGTCGACGTAGCAGACGGAGTCGACCACGACGCGGTTCGGCTCTTTGAGTAATTCGTGCAGGACATGGTGGTAGCCGTGGAGGGACGCATCATGTTCGGTGCTCCGACCGCCAACAAGGAGGGTGATGTTCAAGGACACGAAACACCTCGTAATCGATGGGTGGAGTGGAGTCCTTCAGGAGCTGCGGCCCTCAAGCTAGGTAGCCGCGACAATGGAGTCAATGCAGAGGTCATTGATTTGACTGACAGTTGACAGCCCAGGCCGAGAACCGACCCTTCCCCGCGACCGACAGTCCTCCCTCCAGGCAGCAAGGCGCATTCATTGCCATAGATAGTGACGTTTAGCGCCCTTTCGTCGGGCGATAGTCAGTCACGGACATGACTTCGATGTTGACTCGGTGTGCCGTCGCTCGTAGGTTGCTCGCCGGTAGCCTCAACACCCCCTCTGCCTTGAGGAGTTACGCGTGGCCCATCAGAAGAACCTGCCCAGGCTCGTCTTCCTCGACGGCCCCGGCCCGCCTCCCCCGGCCTGGTACCTGCCGAAACTCACCGAGAACTTCGAGGTGCACATCCTTTGGGCCCCGACAGGGGACCCCGAGAAGGACGCGTTACACGCCCGGACACTCGATCGGTTCTGCGCCCATTCACCCCTGCTGGGTGGCGACGATTCCCTGCAGGCCGTTCTGGAGTTCTCCCGGCAGTGGCGTCCGGAGGGAATTCTCGGGTTCAGCGAGCTGGTCGTGACCGAGACCCATGCGGCCGCCCTCGAACTGGGGCTGCCGGCGAACTCGCCCGAATCCCTGCCCGCGCTGAGGAGCAAGGAGGAGCAGCGCACCGCGCTGGCGAAGGGTGGCGTCCCGGTGCCGGGGTTCGCTTCCGTGCTCTCGCTGCCCGATCTGGTGGAGGCGGTGGCCGAGGTGGGCCTGCCCGCGGTCCTCAAGCCGTCGGCCGGCGTCGGCAGCATGGCCACGTACCGCGTCACGGAGGACGTCGACCTGCCCGCGCTGTGGGCCATGGCGACCTCCCGCTACACGGCGGATCCGCGCGGGGACGGCTCGGTGCACTTCGTGCTGGAGGAGATGCTGATCGGCGAGCGGTGGCACGACGACCCCCGTTACGCGCCCTACGTCAGCGTCGAGTCGCTCGTACAGGACGGCTCGGTCACCCACTGCGCCGTGACCGACAAGTTCCCGCTGTCGGAACCGTTCCGCGAGAACGGCAACGTCTTTCCCTCCAGCCTCCCCGACCACCGGATCGACTCGATCCTCGAGTCCGCCACACAGGCCATCCACGCCCTCGGGATCAGGAACTCGATGGTCCACACGGAGGTCATGCTCACGGCGGCCGGACCGCGGATCATCGAGGTCAACAGCCGACTGGGCGGAGCCGCCATCGAGATGCTCCGGCTCAGCTTCGACTACGACGTCGTGACCGCGATGGCCGACATCGCCACCGGCCGCCCCATCGCGCCGATGGGCCCCCGCCTGCGCAGCACCGGCCAGTACGTCCCGCAGTCGCCCGCCATGGACGTCACGCTCACGCAGGTGCCGACCGTCGACCAGCTGATGGCCATCGACGAGGTCGTCGAAGCCGAACTCTTCTACCAGGTGGGCGAGCGCCCCGACTGGGCGCGCGGGACGTCGGGCGGCAAACTGGCCCGCCTCATCGCGACATCGGAGTCCCCGGAACCGCTCCTTGACCTGGCGGAATTCCTCGCCTCGGACAAGGCCTTCACCTACGTTCCCGACTGATTCCGCCGGCGAAGGCGCGTACTCGCCCGGTGACGCGCGTACCCGCCGCGTCACCGGCGACGCGCCGCTCGGGAAGGCACGGGAAGGTACAGGCCGGAAGTCGTTGTCCGGCGGAAAGCGTGACACATGACGAATCCGCAAGACGAGCTCGCACCGGACAGCCGGGAAGCCACCGCACCGTCCGCCCGTCGCAGTGGTGTGTGGCGGAAGTGGACCGGCGCCCTCACAGGTCAGTTCTGGGTGGTCTGGGGTGCCACCCTGACCAACCAGCTGGGCTCCATGGTGATCCCCTATCTGAGCTACTACCTGACACAGGACCACGACGTTTCCCTCACCGCCGTCGGCGTGGTCCTCGCCACCTCCGGCTTCGGCGGCGTCATCTCGCAACTCTGCGGCGGGCTGCTGGTCGACCGCATCGGCTACCGCGCCACGATGACCCTGGGGATGAGCGGCACGGGCATCTTCCTGTTCCTCCTGGGCGCGGTGGACCAGGTGGCCTTGATCGCCGTCTTCGCCTTCCTCGTCGGCCTGGCGGCAGAGATGCACCGACCCGCCTCGGCCTCCATGATCGCCGCCCACTACGCCCCGGCCGACAGACCCAGAGCCTTCGGCCTGCTGTACTGGGCCGTGAACCTCGGCTACGCGATCTCCATGGTCTTCGGCGGCTCGCTCGTCCGCCACGGCTTCACCCTGCTCTTCTGGGTCAACTCCGCCGCCTGCGTGCTCGCCGGTCTCCTGGTCTGGTTCCTGGGGAAACCGACGGCGAGCCCGAAGCGACCGGTCGCATCGGACACCCGTTCCGGTAGTTACCTCGACGTCGCGCGGGACCGGCTGATGCTCGCCTACCTCGGATCCTGGTTCGCCTACGGCATCGTCTTCTGCCAATGCCTGTCGACGCTTCCCCTGGCCATGAAGACCGACGGCATCGCGCCTTCGACCTTCGGCTACGTCATGGCCACCAACGCCGTCGTCATCATCCTGGTCCAACCCGTGGCGAGCCCCCTCCTCTCCCGACTCGACCACAGCCACGTGCTCATCGCAGGCATCCTCGTCCTCGGCCTCGGGTACGGCGCCACGGCATTCGTCTCCACCCCCGTCGGATACGCCGCCACCGTCGCCGTATGGACTCTCGGAGAAGTGGCCGTCAGCTCGGTGAACCAGGCCGTCATCGCATCCCTCGCACCCCCTCCCCTACGCGGCCGGTACTTCGGTCTCTACGGCATGACCTGGTCCACGGCCGCGCTCACCGCCCCCCTCATGGGCACATGGCTCCTCCAGTGGCGGGCCACCGGCCTCTGGGCGGTCTGCGTACTCCTGTGCCTCGGCGCCGCAGCCGGCCAGTGGCTGCTCATTCCGAAGGTGAGGGCGCGGTCCGCGACGATTCGGCTCTCGGAGGCAGCAGGCTGAGAGGCCGGGGGCCCCAGGGAGTGGTTGCCAGTCGGCACCGACAGCCGCGACCCGGTGCCGGCCACGGATGCGGATACGGAGACGGATGGCGCCTCACTCTCCGCGCGTGGTGAGGCGTCCCGCTGCGTCGAGCCGGGTGAGGCGGTCGTGTTCCCGATCGGCCCACTGTCGTACGCGGGCGGGGTCCAGCGCGGTGCCGTGGCCGACGTGGAGGCTGGTGGGGTTGAGGGCGAGCATCGCGCGGAGGCTGGCGAGGTTCTGTCGGGGGTCGTCGTGGAAGGGCGGGTTGGCGGGCCTGGTGGGGAGGAGACCCATGAAGGATCCGGCGATCAGGTCGCCGGCGACGAGGTCGCCGTCGTCCGTGAGGACCGAGATCGACCCTGCGGTGTGGCCGGGGGTGGGCATGATGCGCGCCGAGAGCCCGAAGTCCTCGAGACCGGTCTCGCCGCGGATGAGCACCGCGGGCTCGAACGACTCGGCGCGGATGTGGAGATTCCGGTTCCTGGCCATGGCGCGGCCCATCGGACCGGTGGGCAGGTAGGGCTCGCGGACACGGCCGGAACGGTACTGCTCAAGGTCGGCGATGTGGCCGGCCAGGGGCGCGCCGGTGAGGCGGTGCAGTTCGGCGGCGGAGCCGAAGTGGTCGATGTGGCCGTGGGTGATGACGATCAGGGAGACGTCGGTGGGGTCGACGCCATGGGCGGCGATCCGATCGTGGATCTTCTGGCCGCTGCCGGGGATTCCGGCGTCGACGATGACGGGGCGGCGGCCGAGCAGCAGGTAGGCGTTGATGTTGTGCCGGCCCATGACCGGGATCGGGACGACCTTCGTGCGGGACATGCTTCTCCTCCGAGTGAGCTGGTGCTGGTGCTGGTCGGGGCCGCGTACGGGCATGCCGGAGCTCGGCCGGTCGCGGGCTCGGCCGGTGGACGGCGAACGGCGGACGCCGCGGGTGGTGGTGGGTCAGAAGCGGCGGCGGTATTCGGCCGGGGTGGTGCCCAGTCGCCGCCGGAAGACGCGGTGCAGCGTTTCCACGGAGCCCAGGCCGCTGGCGGCGGCTACCTCCGGCAGGCCCCGGTCGCTGTCCTCCAGCATCCGGCGGGCGGCCTCGAGCCTGGCAGCCTCCACGTAGGCGGCCGGTGTCGTGGAAGTGCTCCGGCGGAACAGCCGGGCGAAGTGGCGCGCGCTCAGGTGCGTACGGGCCGCCAGGGCTTCGAGGGACAGGTCCTCGGCGAGGTGCTCGGTGATCCACCTGCGCAGCTCGTCGATCCGGTCGTCCGAGGAGTCCCGGACGGACAGCGGCACGCTGAACTGGCTCTGCCCGCCGGAGCGTTTGACGTACATCACCATCATCCGGGCCGTCGCGAGCGCGAGGTCCTGGCCGTGGTCCTCGGCGACCATGGCCAGCGCCATGTCCATCCCCGACGTGACGCCGGCGCAGGTCCACACCCGTCCGTCCCGAATGAAGATCGGATCGGGATCCACCCGTACGCCCGGATGCTCGGCGGCCAGCCGCCCCGCGGTGAGCCAGTGGGTCGTGGCGGGCCTCCCCTCCAGGAGCCCGGCGGCGGCCAGCAGGTGCGCCCCCGCGCAGACCGATCCGATCCGCCGCGCCCGGGGTGCCGCACGGCGCAGCCACGCGGTGACCTCGTGGTCGATCACCGGTTCCACACCGTCGCCCACGAGCTCGATCGCCCCCGACACCAACAGGGTGTCGATCGGCCCGGCCACGTCCTCGAAGGCCATGTCGGCCATCAGCCGCACGCCACTGGAGGTCGTCACCGGGCCGCCGTCCGCCGTCGCGATCCGCACGACGTAGCCGCGCCGGTCGGCTCCTCCGACCCTGGTGGCGACCGAGAACACCTCGGCAGGTCCGGTGGCGTCCAGCAGCTCGATGCCGGGGAAGGCGACGATCACGACGCGGTGCGGTTGGGGCATGCCTTGATCATTCTGCCCGGTCGGGCATGACTGCAATGACCAGGATCTGTCAGATCAGGACATGCCCAGGAGGAGAAGGACGAGGAGGAGAAGGACGAGGAGGCGGGTGGCCAACCTCGCGTGTCCTGCCGCGCTCGAACGGCAAGCAACCGATCAGCGACCCCCCAGCGCCCGAGCTACGATCCGGCCAGGAATCCCGTCGAGTGGATGCCCGTCCGGCCGCCCCACTCCCCCGGGGTGCCGGCGGCGGACCTCGGCCCCACGTTCGCGGGTACTCACGGAAGGAACGTCACTGCCGGGAACGCCGGGGACGGCCCGTCGAGCAGGTGCCCCCGGCGGTGGCGCAGGTGCTCGTCGAAGAACGCGAGCGGGTACGCCTGCTGGATCCTCACGGCCTGGTCGGGATCGAGGGTGCCGATCACGTCCTGGAGCTGCTCCGCGCTCCATCCGGACAGCTTCGCCACCTGGGGGAACAGCGCCTCGTTGTCACCGTAGGACACGTGGACGGCGCCCTGTGCCTGGATGTTCAGCCGCCGACCCCGCAGGTGCGACCAGAACGCGGCGACCGGCGGGTCGGTGGCTCGGGTGAACTCGGCTGAGACCATCATGAACGGCCGGTCCAAGTCCCCGGCCAAGGGCGGGTTCATCTGCATCGGGGCGTCGAGGCTCAGCCCGGCCCTGATGCGCTCGTCCGCGAGCATGGCGCATGCGGTGGCCGTCCCGCCCTTCGACCACCCGAACGCACCCATGCGCCGCGGGTCCAGGGAGCCGAGCAGCCCGGCCGGCAGTTCCCGCCGGTCCGCGTCCGGATTGCACCCGGCGGCCAGCTGCTCGACGCAGTCGAGTACGAAGCGCAGATCCGCTGCAAAGTCCCCGGGCAGCGTCGGCGCATCCCGGTCGTAGAGCGGGACGGCGACCCTGCCGTCGGGGAAATCGGTGTACGTGTCGTATGTGTGAGCCACCGTCACCACCGCGTATCCGTGGCTGGCGAGCTCTTGGACCACGATGGTGTGGTCGCCCTGGTGACTGTGCGCACCGTGCGAGAACACGACGACGGGCATCCGCCGGCCCGACCGCCGCACGGGCGCACCCACGTGGCCGGAGGTGAGCGGCGCCAGGGGCACAAGGGCACCGAACCCCACGTCGGCGAGGAACGCCTGAAGCGCCCCGGCCGGCATCCAGGGCGCCACCGGGTACTGCTCGACGTCCCGGGCGGGGTACCAGATCGTGGCCATCAGCTCCCGGAAGCGCCCGGGCCCCGCGATGCCGTCCGGGCGCGACCGGTCGACGAGCCGCAGCGGAACCGTGCCCACCGGGTACGGCCCGGTGGGCACGGGCAACGTGAGCCGCGTCGGAGCGGGCGTCCCCGCGCCCTCCGCCCACGCGGGGCCGGCGAAGACGCCAAGCGGAGCGGCGGCCCCGACGGCCAGTGCGGCTCCCAGCACCCGGCGACGCGTCATGTCCTTACGGCCGATGAACGGCATGGTGGTCAATGTCCCTCCCGCGGAGACGAATCGTCATTCGTGCCGCGACGGCCAGTCCGTGGGCACGAACAAACGCTGTCACGTGCGGCTCTGATGCAGCATCAGCCCACGGTTTGATCACTGACGCGGGCATCAACCCACGGGTTTACAGCCCGGGTCGATACGGTGCGCAGTGGCTTCCCGCGGCGCCACGGCACCACGCCGCCACATCAGCGGGTCGGCCAATCGGACACCGGGATCGAGCAACTGGGGCCGGGGTGCAGCGATCTGGAACGCAGTACGGCGTCGGCCTCCTTCGGCGACGCTTGGCCAAGGCCTACCGGATCGGGCGTTCGGCGAAGACCGGGTAGTCAGTGACGCTGAGGGGTGCAGCCGTCGCCGCGCCCACGGGCAGCCTGCCCAGATGAGGCTCCACAGACGGGGCGTACTCACTCATGCGGCGTTCTCCCGCGGCATGGGTGCGGTGACCTCCGGGGTCAGGACCTTGCGGGTGATGCGTTCGGCGATCGCGGCGACCAGGGTGCGGGGGCGGCGGGGCGTCAGGTGCGCGGTCAGGGCGTTGCCGAGTCCGGGGGCGGCGTATCCGCGGTCGCGGTCCAGCGCGCGCAGCGCGGTACGGACGACCGACTCGGGGGTGCTCATCGACCCTGTGACGGCCGCCTTGCGGGTTCCGATGGCCTCGAAGAAGGCGGTCTCCACGGGGCCGGGGCACAAGGTGAGGACGCGGATGCCGCGTCGCCGGTACTCCTGGCGCAGCGCGAGGCCGAAGTTCAGGACGAAGGACTTCGCCGCGCCGTAGACGGCGAAGTACGGGGAGGGCTGGAAGGCGGCGTTGGACGCGACGTTGACGACCGCGCCGTGGCCGCGCTCCAGCATGCCGGGAAGCAGTTCATGGGTGAGGTCGACGAGCGCGACGACGTTCACCATCAGCTGGTCGTGGTCGCGGGCCCCGGATATCTCCTCGAAGCGGCCACAGGTGCCGAAGCCCGCATTGTTGACCAGGAGATCGACTCGCAGGCCGCGGGCGGCGAGGTCCTCGGCGATGCGTCCGGCCGCGTCCGGTTGCGCGAGGTCCTGGACCAGCACGTGAGCACGGACGCCGTGCTCGCCGGTCAGGCGGTTGGCAAGTGCGGCCAAGCGGTCGCCCGAACGTGCCACCAGGATCACGTCGTGCCCGCGGGCTGCGAGCTGCTCGGCGAACTCGGCGCCGAGGCCGGACGACGCGCCAGTGATGAGGGCAGTGCTGTTCATGAGTTCCTCCGTCAGCCGATGGCAACTGAGACTGAGCGTACCCCTTTCCCGCATATCTGCAACAGCTATGTTGCATTTCTTCGGTCGGCCGCAGCGCAGGTGTAACATCTCTGCAGGTAAGTGGTCGATTGGGAGGCATGATGGGCGAGAAGGCGGCACAGCCCTTGCGGGCGGACGCGGAGCGCAGCATCCGCGCGATCCTGGAGGCGGCGGAGCACGTGCTCGCCGAAGACCCCGGCGCGTCCATGGAACAGATCGCCGCGGCCGCGGGGGTGTCCCGGACGACGATCCACCGCCGGTTCGCCCACCGACAGGCACTCGTCGAAGCACTCGCGACATCCGCCGCCCGCCAGCTCGCCCAAGCCGTGGACGATGGCAGGCCCGACACCGCACCACCGCTGGTGGCGATGCACCGCATCACAGCCAACGTCCTCCAGGTCAAGGGCGCCTGGGCCTTCGCCCTGGGACTCCCCGAAGACCCGGGCAGCGAGGCCGCCGCCCTCCAGCAGGACATCGCCCGCCGTTGCATCGCCGTACTGAAGCGCGCCCAGGCCGACAACCTCATCGACGAAGCCGCCGACCTCGAATGGGTGCGCCGTGTCTACTACGCCCTCATCGGGGAATCGCTCCACAACGAGCCGAACGACACCGACCCGGACACCCTCGCCGCCCGCATCATCGACACCCTCCTTCACGGCGCCGGCAGGCGCGCCTGAGCGACCGCGGCCGTTCGGTTCGGTTCGGTACCGCACAGCACGATCCTCACCCTGGTCGGTACCGCCGCACTCTCCGCTGACGCCGCATCCCACATCAGGGCTCCCCCGCCGCGGCTGAACACATGAAGACCAGGATCCGGCTGAACAGCGACAGCGAGACGGCCCCGTGGAAGGCGCTCCATGCTGAACCCACTCGACGCTCCAGACGCGGTGTCAGTCGCGGCTGAAGAACTCGAGGACCTGCTGGCCGACTGCAACCACATGCCGGCCATATCCCTCTTCCCCGTAGTCCCCGTAGCCCCCGTAATCTCCGGGGCCGGGACGACACGCGGCCATGACCGGATGACGGCTCTCGCTCAAGCGGTGTACGACGCGGGGGCCAGCGGACACCAGCTGCGAACGCCCGTCGACCCCTTCGAACCACCACAGGCCTGGCGGGACATTCTCCGGCGCCAGGTAACCGACGGGTTCATGCAACCCACCCACAGGTACGCAGACCCCAGCCTGCGCACGCCCGCTCAGATCCGGCGTGCAGGCGAGCTCGCCCATGGCGTCGCCGACCTCATCGAAGCGCACCTCGGGCCCGTACGACACTCCGGTGACGTCGGCGGCCCACACACGGGCGACATAGGGTGGCGCAACTTGCTGTTGGTCACCAGCGACTGGGCCACCATCCTGCATCTCGGGATCTGCGACTGAACTGACGGAACGTCCCCCGAATCCTTGCGCAGCGGCCACACACGGGACCGACACGGGGCCCCGGCGCCCCGACACTCGGCGACTCTCGGGGGGGGTCCGACCGGCAGAATTCGCCGCGCTTGGCGCACTCAGCAGGTGGCTCGTGGTGTGTCCAGGGATCGGGCGAAGTCGGCGAGGGCGTGGAAGTCGCTCTCCCGAAGTCCGACCCGAGGGTTGACGTGGTGCAGGAGCCCGGGCCCTGCATGGCGGGCAGTCACATACGCCTGATCCAACTCGCTCTGCTCGTCATCCACCCAGACGAAGGGACGGCCGTTGGCGTAGTCCACCAGCGGTCTACTTGCCTCCGATCTGGCTCAGGCGAGGCCAAGTTAAACGGACGGACAGACCAAGCACGACGGAGCCGAGGGACTTCGCCTCCCCCGAACCCCCTGCAACGTCCGCCATCCAGGAGCGGTTCGCGTGGTGACGGAGAAGCCTGGCGAGCGTTCTCGTCCATGGACGATGCTCCTGGACGCAGGCCCAGGGAGGTCCTCCTACCTGAGGCCACCCCGACCGACGTTCGCGCACATTTGCCGTCAAGACTTCACCTCAGCAATCCGCATTTCCCAACTTCCCTACCAGCCTGTGGCGTTGTGTGTTCAAGGACTGAATGCTCGACGTCTTGACACGCCTGGTTCAGACCTTTACTTTCATCGCTCAGAAAGTGGGGTGCTGTTCACATCCGTGAACTCTTCTTGAATGCCACCCCATTGCTCAGCCCTCCTCCGGCGCTCCGTCTCTCCGACGAGCCGCCCCCACCCGAGAGGACTCCCATGCAACGAACCCGCGTGCCCGTCACCCTGGCGGCCCTCGCCCTCGCCGCCGGCGGTCTCACTGTGGCGACTGCCCCTGCTGAGGCCTCTGTCGGCCGGATCACCGGCATCGGCGGCAAGTGCGTCGACGCGGCCGGGGCGAACCCGGCCAATGGGACCGCTGTTCAGATCTACGACTGCAACGACACGGCGGCCCAGAGCTGGGACGTGGGCAGCGACGGAACCATCAGGGCGCTGGGCAAGTGCCTGGACGTGACGTCGGGCGGAACGGCCAGTGGCACGACCGTGCAGCTGTGGGAGTGCAATGGTTCCGCGGCGCAGCGGTGGACGGTGACGGCGGCGCGCGACATCGTCAATCCGCAGGCGGACAAGTGTCTGGATGCGACGGGCAACAGCTCGGCCAACGGGACCCGGCTGCAGATATGGACGTGTACCGGCGCGGCGAACCAGAAGTGGACGGCGCCGCCGGCCGGTGGGACGGGGCCGGCGCCTGGGGGCGCCATGGCTGTCGCTCCGTATCTCTACAACGGATGGGGCAGCCCGCCGAGCCCGACGACGGTGATGAGCGCGACCGGGGTCAAGTGGTTCACGCTCGCCTTCGTCCTCAGCAACGGATACTGCAACCCGCAGTGGGACGGCGGCCGTCCCTTGATCGGCGGCATCGACCAGCAGACGGTCAACACGGTCCGGGCGGCCGGCGGCGATGTGATCCCTTCGTTCGGCGGATGGAGTGGCAACAAGCTGGAGAGCTCGTGCTCCAGTGCCGGTGAGCTTGCAGCCGCGTACCAGAAGGTCATCAACGCGTACGGCCTGAAGGCGATCGACATCGACATCGAGGCCGCGGCGTACGACAGCCCCACCGTGCAGCAGCGCACGGTGGACGCCCTGAAGACCGTGAAGGCCGCGAACCCCGGCCTGAAGGTGTACGTCACGTTCGGCACCGGCCAGAACGGCCCTGACACCGGACTCGTCAACCGCGCCGCCGCGGCGGGTCTCACGGTCGACAGCTGGACCATCATGCCGTTCAACTTCGGCGGCAACGGACAGAACATGGGGACCCTCACCGTCCGTGCGGCGGAGGGGCTCAAGACCGCCGTGAAGAACGCGTACGGCTACAGCGACGACCAGGCCTACCGCCACACCGGTATCTCCTCGATGAACGGCGTCACCGACGTGGGCGAGACCATCACCCAGGCCGACTTCCGCACCATCCTCGCCTACGCGCAGCAGCGTCACCTCGCCCGTCTGACCTTCTGGTCCGTCAACCGCGACCGTCCGTGCTCGGGCGGCGGCGCCGACACCTGCTCCGGCATCGGGCAGCAGGCATGGGAGTTCACCCGGATCCTCGCGGCCTACAACGGCTGACCCGCGCGGCCGGCCTCGCCGTACCCGTTCGCACACCCGCGCCCGCGCACGTACCCGTACACGTCAAGGAGCCCGCATGTCCGCCCCTCCCACCATCCGCTCCGGGAGCGCCGTGCCTCCCCGTCCCGCCCGCGCCCGTTCGCGCCCCCGACGCCTGGGAGCGGTCCTCGTCGCGGGCGCCGCGGTGTCCTCGGCTCTCGTCGCCCTCTCCCCCGCGTCCTCCGCGGCGCCCTCGGCCGTCGCGGCGGCCTCGACTGTCACGGCGGCCGCGGCGGAGATCCCCACCGGGACGGTCACCGTCGTCAACTCCGGCAGCGGGAAGTGCCTCGATGCCCGCGCCGCCGCGACGGCCAACGGCACCGTCGTCCAGCAGTACGCGTGCAACGGCACCACCGCGCAGCAGTGGAGCGTGGCGCCGACGTCGGACGGGCACGTCAGGATCGGCAGCCGGAACGACACCGCCCAGGTCGTGGACGTCAGTGACGTCTCGACCGCCGACAACGCCCCCGTACACCTGTGGGCGTACGGCGGTGGGCTCAACCAGCAGTGGCGGGCCGTCGACGAGGGGGACGGAACCTTCCGTCTGGTCAACCGCAACAGCGGCAAGTGCCTCGACGTGCCCGCCGCGTCCACGGCCGACAGCGTGCAGCTCGTCCAGTACGCCTGCAACGGCACGGGCGCGCAGCGCTTCCGGATCGCGCCGGTCGGCACCGCGCCGGGCGACGTCGACCTGGGTCCGAACGTCGTCGTCCTCGACCCGTCGATGCCCTCGGCGACCGTCCAGGGCCGGCTGAACACCATCTTCCAGCGCCAGGAGACGAACCAGTTCGGCACGGAGCGGTACGCCGTCCTCTTCAAGCCGGGCACGTACAACAACGATGTCAACGTCGGCTTCTACACCCAGGTCGTCGGCCTCGGCGCGTCGCCCGACTCCGTGACGATCAACGGCGCCGTGCACGTGGAGGCCGACTGGTTCCCGCCGCAGAACGCGACGCAGAACTTCTGGCGCGGTGCCGAGAACCTCTCCGTCACCCCCACCGGCGGCACCGACCGCTGGGCCGTCTCGCAGGCCTCGGCGTACCGCCGGATGCATGTGCGCGGCAACCTGGAGCTGAGCGACGGCGGTTGGTCGAGCGGCGGGTTCATGGCCGACTCGAAGATCGACGGCCAGGTGCGGTCCGGCACCCAGCAGCAGTGGCTGACGCGGAACTCGCAGCTCGGTTCCTGGACCGGTTCGAACTGGAACATGGTCTTCGTCGGCAGCCAGGGCGTCCCCGGTACGAGCTTCCCGAACCCGCCGTACACGACGGTGGACCGCTCCCCCGTCGTGCGGGAGAAGCCGTACCTCACCGTGGACGCCACCGGCGCGTACAAGGTCGTCGTGCCCGCCCCGCGCACCGACTCGACCGGCGCGAGCTGGACGGCCGGCGGCACTCCCGCCGGGACGCAGCTCGGCATCGACCGGTTCTTCGTCGTGAAGCCGGGCGCGACGGCGGCCGGGATCAACGCCGCCCTCGCCGACGGCAAGGACCTGCTCGTCACCCCGGGGGTGTACCACCTCGACCAGACCCTGCGGGTGACCCGCCCGGACACCGTGATCCTCGGTCTCGGCCTCGCGACCTTCGTCCCCGACAACGGGATCACGGCGATGACCGTCGCCGACGTCGACGGCGTGAAGATCGCGGGTGTCCTCTTCGACGCCGGTACGGTCAACTCTCCGGCTCTGCTGGAGCTCGGCCCCGCCGGGTCGTCCGCCTCCCACGCGGCGAACCCGACCTCGCTCCACGACGTGTACTTCCGCGTCGGCGGCGCGGGCGTGGGCAAGGCCACCACCAGCCTGGTCGTCAACAGCGACCACGTCATCGGCGACCACCTCTGGGTCTGGCGCGCCGACCACGGTTCCGGGGTGGGCTGGACCGTGAACACCGCCGACACGGGCCTGATCGTCAACGGCGACGACGTCACCATGTACGGCCTGTTCGTCGAGCACTACCAGAAGCACCAGACGCTCTGGAACGGGAACCGGGGACGGACGTACTTCTACCAGAACGAGATGCCGTACGACCCGCCCAACCAGGCGTCCTGGATGAACGGCACCACCCAGGGCTACGCCGCCTACAAGGTCGCCGACTCGGTGACCAGCCACCAGGCGTACGGCCTCGGCAGCTACTGCTACTTCAACGTCAACCCCGGTGTCACCGCCGAGCACGCCATCGAGGCGCCCAACCGTCCCGACGTCCGCTTCCGGAACATGGTCACCGTCTCGCTCGGCGGCACCGGCACGATCCGCCACGTCGTCAACGACCGCGGCGGCCCGTCCAACTCCTCCACCAACGTCGCGAACCTGGTGAGCTACCCGTGAACCGACTCCTGCCCAGGCTCCTGCCCAGGCTCATGCCCCGACTCGCACCCGGGCTCCTTCCCCGGCTCGTGCCCCGACTTCTCGCTCTGATGGGCCTGGTCCTCGGACTCGGAGCCGGCGTACCCGCCCATGCCGCCCCGGCCGCACCGGACTTCCGCGTGATCGCGTTCTACAACGGCACCTGGGACGCGGCCCACATCGACTTCGTGAAGGAGGCCAACGACTGGTTCCCCAAGACCGCCGCGGCCCAGAACTTCTCCTACACGGCGACCACCGACTGGGACCTCCTCGCCAACGGCGGCGTGGACGCCTACGACGTCGTCCTCTTCCTCGACGACGCTCCCCAGAGCGCCGCCCAACGCGCCGGGTTCGAACGCTACATGCGGGCCGGCGGAGGCTGGCTCGGCTTCCACGTCTCGGCCTTCACCACGAACGCCTCCAGCTGGAACTGGTACTACAACCAGTTCCTGGGCAGCGGGAACTTCCGCTCCAACACCTGGGGGCCGACCACCGCCGTCGTCCGCACGGAGAACGGCTCCCACCCGGCCGCCGCCGGGCTTCCCGCGACATGGACCTCCGCCGTCAGCGAGTGGTACAGCTGGTCGAACAACCTGCGGTCCAACCCGTCGATCAAGGTGCTCGCCTCGGTCGACCCCTCCAGCTTCCCGCTGGGCACCGACCCCAACCAGTCCTGGTACAGCGGTGACTACCCGCTCGTCTGGACCAACACCCAGTACCGCATGCTGTACGCCAACTTCGGCCACAACGCCATGAACTACTCGACCAACACGCGGCTCTCCTCGACCTTCGCGAGCCCCACCCAGAACCGCCTCCTCCTCGACGGCCTCCGATGGCTCGCCGGCGTCGGCACCACCCCGCCCGCCCCGTTCCCCGGAGACTCCTGGTACACCCTCGCCGGCGAGTCCAACGACCTGTGCGTCGACGCCCGAGCAGCGGGCACGGCCAACGGCACCGCCGTCCAGCAGTACACCTGCAACGGCACCCAGGCCCAGCAGTTCCGCTTCACCGCCACCACCGACGGCTACAGCCGCATCGGCGTCCGCAACGCCCCTCAGCAGGTCCTCGACGTCACCGACCGATCGACGACCGACGGCGCGCCACTCCAACTGTGGGCCTACGGGGGCGGCACCAACCAGCAGTGGCTCCCCGTGAGCGAACCATCCGGCCGCTACCACCTCGTCGCCCGCCACAGCGGCAAGTGCCTCACCGCCGGCGGATCCGCCACAACCGGCGTCCAGCTCGTCCAGCGCACCTGCGACGGCTCCCCCGCACAGAGCTTCCGCCCGACCGCAACGCCCTGAACACCTGAACACCTGAACACCCGAAACGCCGTAACGGAGGCACGTACACACCGGCCCCCGTATCAGGTCCCAGCTCACGCCCCGAGGCGCGGAACCGGACTCTGATGCGGGGGCCGACCCGCGCGCCGATACGGACCGACTCCCAGGCCGCCGCGGGCAACGCTCCCAAGGCGCGGGTCGACTGCCCCCAGCCCCCTCACCACCACACCCCGGCGGCCCCGACATGGGGATCAGCTACTTCCGGCCTCCGGGGATGGGCCTTCACCACATGATCACGCTTTCCAGGGCGGAACGCACAGATGATGGGAGGCACTGTCTGACGCTGACAGCACGACACGAACGAGGGGTGAGTGCCGGATGGAGCAGTCCAGCAATGACCGAGGCCGTCTCAAAGCGATGCTTCAGACTCGGCGCGCCGCGATCGACCCGGTGACCATGGGGTTCCCCCAACGGATGCCCGGACCCGGCCGGCGGGCCACCGGGCTGAGCCAGGAGCAGATGGACGTGCTGCTCACGCGGACCCAGGGGACGTACAACCGGTTCGAGAACAGCCAGCTCGCCAGCCCCGGCACGGACCTTCTCACCGCGGTCGCCAGGACGCTGAGGCTGGATGAGCAGGAATGGGCATTCCTCTGGCGGATCACCCGCAGGGAGAATCCTCCCTACCCTCTGCACAGCAGCTCAGGCATGGCGATAGCGGGAGTGTGGCAGCGGGTCATCGACCAGGTCGACGGCACCTTGGCATACATCAGTGATGTCGAATTCAACGTCATCGCCAGCAACGAGGACTTCCGTCGGCTCTTTCCACGCGGGCAGGGCCCAGCCAACATCATGCGATGGATGCTTCTGGATCCAGAGGCCCGCTCCGATGTCCTGGTGGACTGGGAGACGCGATGGCTTCCGGTCATGATGCCCACGCTGAAGCACAGCGTGGAACTGCGCCCTGACAACGGCGGGCTCACCCGTCTCGAACACGACGTCCTCGACGATCCCGTCGCCGGACCGCTCTACCGTGACCACGCCTCCGCCCCCACCCCCTTCTACGACGGCTCCGAGCTCCCCTTGCGCCACGCCGTCCACGGGCCCGGCTGGCTCACGACGTGCCTCGCCCAACCCGTCACCGCACCCGGCGCCCTCATCAACTTCAGCATCTACATGCCCGGAGACTCGCTGACCCGCCGCTACCCCGCGCTCACTCAGTCACTCATCAGCTGACCACGGGCCAGGGTGCCAGGGGATCAGAGGATCAGCATTTCCCCGGCGGCATGATGATCTACTACGTGGAGTCACCACGACCATGCGCTCGGCGGGTCCACACGAGGACTTCCGGCGGAGAGTAGACGAGGCTGCAATGAGCGAACCGACGAAGCCCGAGATCGTCGTTCCCGAGGGCGACGCTCCCACCGAGCTGACATTCCGCGACCTCGTCGTCGGGGACGGTCTTGAGGCAAAGCCGGGCAGGGTCGTCCAGGTTCACTACGTCGGCGTCACCTTCGAGTCCGGAAAGGAGTTCGACGCTTCCTGGGACCGGGGCCAACCGTTCAAGTTCGCCATCGGCGGCGGACGGGTCATCAAGGGCTGGGACCGCGGGGTGAGGGGAATGAAGGTCGGCGGTCGGCGCGAGATCATCATTCCCCCGCGCCTCGGCTACGGCAACCAGTCGCCCTCCTCCTTGATCCCGGCGGGGTCGACCCTCGTCTTCGTGGTGGACCTGCTCTCCGTCGCCGTCTGAGCCCGCTGCTCCCCGGCCTCTCCGCAGCCCGCTCCGGTACGCGACCGCCCTGTGGCGTTGGCTCCGCTCGCGGCGCAAGGCCGGGCACATCCTGGCCTTCGTCGGGATCGCAGCCGCGCTCTTCTGCTGCCGCACGCAGGTCAGGGAACTGCCCAGGTGCGGAAACTCCCTGGATGCCGAGTTCACCGGGCCGGTAACGTCCGGTCTCCGACCCCGTCGGCGCAGCCGCCCACACGCACGGAGAGAGTTCCACGCATGACCAGCCAGCGAGCAACCACGACCCTGTGGCGCCCCACCGGCCCCAAGGAGCTGGAGTTGGTGCGGGAGCTCGATTGGCGCGCCTGGCCGCCCCGGCTGCCCGAGCAGCCGATCTTCTACCCGGTCCTCAACGAGGACTACGCGATCAGGATCGCGCGGGACTGGAACGTGAAGCACGACGGCGCCGGCTTCGTCACCCGCTTCGAGGTCGAGTCGGACTTCTTGTGCCGGTATCCCGTGCAGCAGGCGGGCGGGCAGACGATCCTCGAGCTGTGGGTTCCGGCCGAGGAGCTCGACGACTTCAACGCTCACCTCGTCGGCGAGATCCAGGTGGTCCACGAGTTCCGCTGAGGCGCGGGCCAAGGCGCCGTCGGGCCGGGGCGCCGGCACCATCCAGAGAGCTGGCCTCCGAGCGGGATCCCGGGGCGTTGTCAGTGGAGTGCGCTTTCCTGTCCTTCATGGAGTTCACGCATTCGATGCTCAACGACCTGCTGGCCCGACTGGCCGAACCGAACGGCGTTCTGTACCTGTCATGGGATGTCGACCCGCAGGCGCTCGTCGAGAGACTGGCCGACCGTCATGGGGTGCCACGGGCGCTGGTCCGGGACGGGCTCACGGAGCCGACCGTGGACGAGGCTCGTGGCGGGGGTCTCCTCACCGTCCTCGAAGGCCGGGGCGAGACGGTGGTGGCGTGGGCCTACGGAGGGCAGTGGATCGGCGCCGGGACCGCAGAGGACGCGCAGGGGGACGTGCTCCCGGTGCTGGCGACCGTGCCGCGGCGGGTGCAGAAGCCGGCTGCATGGGTGAGCGGCCGGGACGAAGACTGGGTTGAGCGGCTGATCGGCATCACCGGCCAAACCCTGCCGCCGCGACGCCCGGGCATCGACTGGGGAGGGGTCGAGGCGCGCGTGGGCATGCGGCTTCCCGGCGACTACAAGCGGATGGTGGAAACGTTCGGGAGAGGATCGTTCGACGGTTATCTCGACCTGAACCAGGAACCGTGGACCGACCTCAGGGAAGACGGCCTGCTCATATGGGCGGGGACCGAGCACGAGAACCTGTACTGCTGGCAGATCGACGAGGGGGACCCCGACCGCTGGTCCGTCGCGGTGCAGACGTTCGACGGCGAGCTCGTCCCCTTCGGCTGCTCGACGGCGGAGTTCGTCTGTCGCATCCTCCTGGAGGCCGACCACCCGTTCACCATGGCCCGCTACTTCGACACCCACTGGTTCATGAACTCGACGTGACCAGGTGACCAGGTGATGCCGGGTCCGCTGGGGGGGGCAAGGCTCAGGTCGGGGGCGCGGGGGCGAAGACTCGTTCCAGAAGGGTCTGCAGGGAGTGCCGGTCCTGGGCGTCGAGTCGGTCGAGGCCCTCGTGCGTGGTGTGCATCTTCGCGCGGATGGAGTCGGTGACGCGCTCGCCCTCGGGGGTGAGGATGACGTTCTTGACGCGCCGGTCGGAGGGATCGGCCTCGCGGCGGACGAGGCCGCGCTTCTCCAGCCGGTCGATGATCCCGGTCATGTTGGAGGCGTCGCAGGTCATGGTCTCGGCCAGGGCGCGCATGGCGGCGGGTCCGCGGCGGAGCACGGTGAGGGCCTTGCCTTGGCTCGCCGTGAGGTTCTCGCTCGCGGCCGCGACGGTGAAGTCACCGTAGTAGACGCCGAGCGACACGGAGAGCAGCTCCATGAGCTGGGCCGTGTCGACGCGGGGAGCTTCTGTCATGAGGGTCACTCTACCCGGAGATACTTGACTACCTCAAGTAACGACCTCTACCGTCGTCTCGTTACATGAAGTTCTCAAGCATCAAGGTTGTCAAGTAGTAGCCATGAGGAGCGTCCCTGTGACCGTCACCGCGTCCCCCACCTCCCGCGCGGCCGAGATCCTGTCCCGGCCCGTCGCGCTGAACGGCCTGACCGTCCCGAACCGCATCGTCATGGCACCCATGACGCGCATGTTCTCCCCCGGCGGCATCCCCGGCGAGGACGTGCGGTCGTACTACGCCCGCCGTGCCGCCGCCGGCGTGGGCCTGATCGTCACCGAGGGGACGTACGTCGGCCACGACTCGGCCGGGCAGAGCGACCGCGTGCCGCGGTTCCACGGCGAGGAGCAGCTCGCGGGATGGGCGAAGGTCGCCGAGGACGTGCACGCGGCGGGCGGCACGATCGTGCCGCAGCTGTGGCACATCGGCATGGTGCGCAAGCAGGGCCAGGCGCCGTACGCGGACGCCCCGGCCATGGGCCCCTCCGGCATCCGCCCCGACGGCACCGAGGGCACGGGCAAGGCGATGACGCAGGGCGACCTGGACGACGTCATCGGCGCCTTCGCCGAGGCCGCCGCGGCCGCCGAGCGCATCGGCTTCGACGGCGTCGAGCTGCACGGCGCCCACGGCTACCTCCTCGACCAGTTCCTGTGGGCCGGGACGAACCGCCGTACCGACGCCTACGGCGGCGACCCCGTGGCCCGCACGAAGTTCGCGGCCGAGATCGTGGCCGCGGTCCGCGCGACCGTGTCGGCCGACTTCCCGGTGATCTTCCGCTACTCGCAGTGGAAGCAGGACGCGTACGACGCGCGGCTCGCCGAGACGCCCGAGGAGCTGGAGGCGATCCTCACGCCGCTCGCCGCCGCCGGCGTCGACGTCTTCCACGCCTCCACCCGCCGCCACTGGATATCCGAGTTCGAAGGCTCGGACCTGAACCTGGCGGGCTGGACCAAGAAGCTCACGGGCAAGCCCACCATCACCGTCGGCTCGGTCGGCCTCGACGGCGACTTCATCCACGCCTTCGCGGGCAAGGGCGCCCCGGTTCAGGGCATCGACGAGCTCCTCGACCGCCTGGAGCGCGACGAGTTCGACATGGTCGCCGTCGGCCGCGCGCTGCTCCAGGACCCGGAATGGGCGGCGAAGGTCCTCGCGGGGCGGACCGACGAGCTGAAGCCGTACGACGCGGCCGCGGTGCAGACGCTGAGCTAGGGCCGGACTCCCGTGACGGTTCGCCGGCCGAGTCGGCGAACCGTTGCGCGTCGACCTCGCCGGCTACGCCAGAGGAGCGAGGGCCCCTTCGATCACCGTCTGGATGATCTGAGGCCGGTCCCAGAGCGCCAGGATCTCGTTCGCCATGGCCACGATGGGCAAAGGGTCGTGGTCGCGCGGTGCATCGATGGCTGCGGCCGACAGGCTGCGCGGTACGGCTCCGGCGTCCAGGAGGCGGCGCCAGTCTTCCGGGCCGAGTTCCAGGAACTCAAGACCGGTGAGCTCGGCGATCTCCAGGGGGTCGGCCAGGGTGCCGGGGTAGGCGGTGAGGGTACGCAGACGAGGCAGCCCGGTGACGGGGGCGAGGCTGAAGGGCTCACCGTCCCACCTGCCGATGGACAGGACCTCCAAGCCGGGGTGGGCCGCGGCCTGGACGCTCTTCAGGCTCACGGCGTTGACGCGGGCCACGGCGGACGGCTGATCGGCATCCGGCCTGCCGGGCTGATCCGTGCCGAGCCGGCCCAGAACCAGGTCGGTGAGGGAGTCGGCGACGAGTCGGGCGCCGGCGTTCTCCTCGTGGGAGAGCATGATGATCTGTCCCCTGTGCCCACGGGGGCCGGGTGTCAGGTCGACGGCCAGGCGGTCTCCGCCGCCGTTGTCGCCGAAGGCGATCCAGCCGGGCGAGCCGACGAGACCCTGCACCATGGAATCGGGCGGGGTGTCGACCGCCTCCATCGCCGCGAACTCCCAGCGGCAGGGGCGGGACGACGCGTCGGCGACGTACAGGCCGTCGAGGTCGAAGAGTTCGCAGCCGACGGCCTCGCACTCGCGTTCCGCCGCTTCGTAGTCGTCGACCCGGTCTTCCCACCGGGCTCGTGTCACCCGGTAGAGCGTCTTGAGCTCGTCGGGGAGGGCGATGCCGAGGCGCGCTTCGGCGGCGGCGATCTCCTCCTCCGTCGCGCCGATGGCGTCCGGCAAGCGCTCGCGCAGCGTCCGCTCCAGCAGTTCCACGTCCACCGAAGCGGCAGGCACCGCCTCGGGGGCCGGCTCGGGCAGACGGCGCCACGGTTCGGGGAGGGCGCCGTCGACGAAGAGGAGCTCCCCCGGGTGCGGGGTGCCGAGGCCGGGTTGCACGGCGGGGCTGGGGCCCATCAAGCGCAGCACGGTCTTCCCGTTCGGTTGGATCGTCGCCGAGAACGAGACGTCGTCGACTCCGGCATCCGCGAGCGCACCCTGCACCCGCTCCACCGCGTCGAACTCCTCCTGCATGTCCTCCACCTGAGCGGCCCGGCCGGGCGGCGGCATCCTTCGCTTCAGAGCCAGACTCCAACCGCCCCGACCGATTCGTCCCACCACCCGGACGGGCCCGTCGGCGTGCCTCTGCCGTTGTTCGGCCAGCAGGAGCCGCAGCACCGGCCCCCAGGTCGCGAAGTCGTCTATCGCTGCCGCGGGGGTCTCCTGATGATCAACCATGCGCAGACCGTACGCGCCGCCGCTGACACCGGGTGGCGGCGGACCCCACGCACCTGACGGACCCCACGCACCCGGCAGGCCTCACACACCCGGCGGACCCCACACACCCGGCAGGCCTCACACACCCGGCGGACCCCACACACCCGGCAGGCCTCACACACCCGGCGGACCCCACACATTCAGGGACCGGCACCCGACGCACAACCCGGCCTCGCGCCCGGCCCTGCGCCTCCTCAGCCGCGGATCCAACGCGTGAGAGCCCGGTCGTGGAGGCGGCTGAGAAGGAGCAGGGAGGACACGGCGCCGATCAGGGCGCAGAACATGTCCCACTGGGTGTCCCACACGTCGCCTTGGGTGGCGAGGAAGGCATCCGCGGCCTGACCTCCCGTCACAGCCGCCAGCCACTCCAGCATCTCGAAGACGGCGCTGAAGGCGAGGCACGCACAGACGGTCAGCGGGGCGAGCCAGCGGCTGCCGCGCAGCGGCGAGGTGCGGACGAGGAGTTCCCGCACCAGGATCGCCGGGACGAAGCCCTGCATCAGGTGGCCGAACCGGTCGTACGGGTTGCGCTCCAGACCCCACCAGTCACGCACCCAGTCGCCGGCCGGCACCTCCGCGTACGTGTAGTGCCCACCCACGATGAGGACCAGCGCGTGCACGGCCAACATGCCGCACAGCAGACCACTCAGCGGGAACCGCTTACGCAGCAGGACCACCAACGGCAGTCCCAGCATCACCCACACCGTCTCCAGCAGCCAGGTGGTCGGGTCGGCCGCGCCGATCGCCGACACCGCGAGCGCCACGACGACGGCGAGCGCGAGAACGGCGGGCAGTCGGCGACCGGTGGCGGACTGCGCGAACCCGGGGGGCATCGACTGCGTGAACCCGGGTGTCGGCCGCATGAACCCGGAACTCGGCTGCGCGTCCGACAAGGGAGTGACGGTCGGGCGGGTGGCGGACATCGCTGGCTCCTCGTGTCTGGGGGTGTGCCCTGATCCTCGGGCCCGCGCGAAGTCCCAGCATGAGTGCGCGTACTCAATCGCCGTACGCAGGTACCTGGTCGGGGCGCGGACGATACTGACCGGCGAACCGAAGCTCCCCTCCCCCGGCCGCGAAAAAGGCCGTGCGGGAGCGCTCCCAGTGTGGGATCGTCCCCGTCCATGCAGACAGAACCGTTCGTCCGCCGCTACCGCAGCTCCGACCGTGTCGAGCTCGCCGAGATCTGCGTGAAGACGGCCCACGAAGGCAAGGACTCCTCCGCGATCTACCCCGATCCGGAACTCATGCCGACGATCTTCGCCTACCCGTACGTGGAGATGGAGCCGGGCTTCGCCTTCGTTCTGGACGACGGGGCCGGCCGCGCCGTCGGCTACGTCCTCGGCGCGCCCGACACCGCCGGCTTCGCGAAGCGGTTCCGCACCGAGTGGCTGCCCCTGGTCGCGCAGCGCTTCCCGGCACCCGACGCGGCCTCCGACGACGCGGCCGACGTGATGGCGGGGCTCCTTCACGCTCCCGAACGCATGGTCCTCGACGAGCTCACCGCGTACCCCGCGCACCTCCACATCGACCTGCTGCCCGGGTGGCAAGGCCGCGGATACGGCCGCGCCCTGATGAACACCCTGCTCACGGCGCTGCACGAACACGGCGTCCCCGCCGTGCACCTGTGCATGGTCCGTGCGAACACCGCGGCCCGCGCGTTCTACGACCGGCTGGACTTCCAGCCCCTGGCCGTGCCCGACCCTGGCCCCGTCTGGTACTTGGGCCGACCGACGGCCACCGACGGGCCATCCGTCCTCTGAAGGCGCCTCGCTGGTCGGTGCGCCCGCCGGTCGGCAGTCGGCAGTCGGCAGGACGCGATTCCACGAGGCGATCCAGGAAAGGCCCCTGCTAACGGGAGCCCAGCCGGAACCTCAGCCGGCACACCACTGCGTCCATGTCCCGTCGTACGGCGTGGGCGACGACCACGCCCCGCTGGTTCTGCAGCAGTCGCTGCCACAAGTGCTCGGGCTCCGCTTCGGGTACGAGGACGGTGGCCCGCGTGGTGGGCCTGGTGTCGCGCAGTGCGCGTACGTACGAGGTGATGGGCCGGCCGAGCGAGCACTCGCGGTGCGGAGGCTCGGGGATCCGGCCGATGCCCAGGCGCTCGCCAATCCTGCCGTACGCGCGGTGCACGGCCTCGAAGACGAGGAGCGCCGCCGAAACCACGGCCAGCCCCACCACACCGTTCCGGTGCACCTGGCGGTCGGCCTTGAGGCGAAGACGTGCGGGACGCAGTTGTCCCGGGCCGGCAGCTTCAGCAGGACGGGCAGGCCGCCGAACGAGGTGTTCGCAGACAGGGCCAGAAGGACCACGGTGGCGAACTGGACGACGTAGAAAGCCGCGTTGAGGCCTCGGTCGAGACAGGGGAGTCACGGAACAGGCCGACGACCATCAGGACCGGAATCGCGCCGACGAAGACGGCCGTGGGGACGATGAACGCGCGGGCCGAGTCGACGATCCCGCGCAGGTCGACGGCCGTGATGAGCACGGGGACGGCCAGGCAGATCCACAGCCGGTCGCCGTAGAGCCCCGGGAAGGCCGAGGTGAGGGCTGGGGACGATCGCCTCGGGTCCGTACGCCACGGAGGCCATCGCGTCCAACGAGAGCGCGGCGAGTCCGGTGACGGCGGTCGGCTTGTGCCGCGCACCGCTGTCGGGCCGGCCTACCTCTGAGGACCGCAAGGCGGAGGCCGGGCCTGCCTCGTCGCGAGTATTGCCTTTGCCCTCATTCGTTGCAACGTACCGTTGCATTCAACGCCAGTGTCATTGCATCAATTCCTCTTCATCCACCTGCAGAAACATGCAGATTGGATTGACGTCACAGTGAACGCAACGTAGCTTTCAGTCAGCTTCGAACACGTCATATCGCGAGATGAGGACGAGCCATGACCGCATCCCCCCACACCGTCACGACGCTGCCGACGGAGCGTCAGGCCGGCTGCCCCTTCGACCCTCCGGCCGAGCTGATCGACGCCCGTCGGCACGGCCCCCTCAGCCGCTACACGCACCCCGGCGGAAAGCCCGGCTGGCTGATCACCGGGTACGACATGGTGCGAGCGGTGCTGGCCGACCCACGGTTCAGCTCGCGCAAGGACCTCATGAACGTCGTCGACTTCCAGCTCCCTCCGGCGCCGCCCGGCGAGTTCCTCCTCATGGACGAGCCGGAGCACAGCCGCTACCGCAAGCCCCTGGTCGGCAAGTTCACCGTGCGACGGATGCGGATGCTCACCGAGAGGATCGAGCAGATCACCGCCGACTGCCTCGACGCCATGGAGGCGGCCGGGCCGACGGCGGACCTGGTGACCGCGTTCGCCAAGCCCATCCCCACCATCGTGATCTGCGAGATCCTGGGCGTGCCCTACGAGGACCGGGCGTCCTTCCAGGAGCAGATCGACGCGTTCATGGGCGGCGAGGTCAGCGACGAGGAGCTGATCGCGGCGTACACCGCGACGCAGGAGTACCTCGCACGACTGGTGGCCGCCAAGCGCGCCCACCCCACCGACGACGTCCTCAGCGAACTCACCGACAGCGATCTGACCGACGAGGAACTGAAGGGCATCAGCCTCATCCTCCTGGCCGCCGGGTTCGACACCACGGCGAACATGCTGTCCCTCGGCACCTTCGCGCTGCTGCAGAACCCGGAGCAACTCGCCGCGCTGCGCGCCGATCCCGCGCTCACCGACGGGGCCGTGGAGGAACTCCTGCGCTATCTGAGCGTCGCCAAGACGTTCCACCGCACGGCACTGGAAGACGTCGAGCTGGACGGCCAGACGATCAAGGCCGGCACGACCGTCCTCCTCTCCTACAACACCGCCAACCGCGACCCCGACCGCTTCACCGACCCCCACGCACTCGACCTCCACCGCCAGGCCACCGGCCACCTGGCCTTCAGCCACGGCATCCACCAGTGCCTGGGGCAGCAACTCGCCCGCGTCGAAATGCGCGTCGCCTTCCGCGCGCTGGTCGACCGCTTCCCCACACTCCGCCTCGCCGTACCGGCGGCCGAGGTCGTCCTACGCCCCGAGACCGCGGACATCTTCGGCGTGAAGAGCCTCCCGGTCACCTGGGACGCGAAGTGACCGCCCCCCACCTGACCGTCGACCGCGAACGCTGTATCGGCGCCGGCATGTGCGCCATGACCGCCCCCGACGTCTTCGACCAGGACCCCGACGACGGCCTCGTACTCCTCCTCCACACCGAACCACCCGCCGCCCACCACGCGGCCGCACGCATGGCCACCGGCGTCTGCCCCTCCGGGGCGATCACCTTCCACGGAACGGCAACAGGCAGCTCCTAGCCGTCCGGCGCCGAAACGGG
>NZ_JBHJQI010000112.1:0-28585 GCF_042262805.1 Streptomyces sp. NPDC056361 | reverse complement strand
CACCGGAGGGTGCGGGGCCGAACGCGAACGACCGGGGGACCTACCTGTCCTGCTGCTTGCGCCAGCGGATGCCGGCCTCCAGGAAGCCGTCGATCTCGCCGTCGAGGACGGCCTGCGGGTTGCCGACCTCGAACTCGGTGCGGAGGTCCTTGACCATCTGGTACGGGTGCAGGACGTAGGAACGCATCTGGTTGCCCCAGGAGCTGCCGCTGTCCTTGAGGGCGTCCATCCTGGCCCGCTCCTCCTGGCGCTGGCGCTCCAGGAGCTTGGCCTGGAGGACGTTCATGGCGCTCGCCTTGTTCTGGATCTGCGAGCGCTCGTTCTGGCAGGAGACGACGATGCCGGTCGGGAGGTGCGTGATGCGCACGGCCGAGTCGGTCGTGTTGACGCCCTGGCCGCCGGGGCCGGAGGCGCGGTAGACGTCCACGCGGAGCTCGGACTCGTCGATCTCGACGTGGTCGGAGGACTCGACGACGGGGAGGATCTCGACGCCCGCGAAGGAGGTCTGGCGGCGGCCCTGGTTGTCGAAGGGCGAGATGCGGACCAGGCGGTGGGTGCCCTGCTCGACGGAGAGCGTGCCGTAGGCGTACGGGGCCTTCACGACGAAGGTGGTCGACTTGATGCCGGCCTCTTCCGCGTACGAGGTCTCGTAGATCTCCGTGGAGTAGCCGTGGCGCTCCGCCCAGCGCAGGTACATGCGCTGGAGGCGCTCGGCGAAGTCGGAGGCGTCGACGCCGCCGGCCTCGGCCCGGATGTTGACCAGGGCCTCGCGCTCGTCGTACTCGCCGGAGAGGAGGGTGCGGACCTCCATCTCGTCGAGGGCCTTGCGGACGGAGGCGAGCTCCGCCTCGGCCTCGGCGAGGGTGTCCGGGTCGTCCATCTCCTCGGCGAGCTCGAAGAGCACCGCGAGGTCGTCGATCCGCCCGCGCAGGGTCTCGGCCTTGCGGACCTCGGCCTGGAGGTGCGAAAGCTTGCTCGTGATCTTCTGCGCCGCCTCCGGGTCGTCCCACAGGGACGGGGCCGCGGCCTGCTCTTCGAGCACGGCGATGTCGGCCCTCAGCTTCTCGAGGTCCAGGACGGCCTCGATCGACCCCATGGTCGAGGAGAGGGACTTCAGCTCTTCGGATACATCGACGACTGCCACGCGTCCAGCGTAACGGCTCCGGGCCTGGAGCCGAACCTACGGCTGGGAGGACTGCTTGGAGTCCTGGGGCGGGGCGTCCCCCTCGCCGGACGCCGCGAGGTAGCCGCCGGCGCCGAGCGCGCCCGCGACCACGACCGCCGCGACGGCGAGGGTGATGCGTCTCTTGCGGACGGCGCCCGCCTTGTGACGGGCCGATCCGGGGCGGGGGGCGCCCGACGGGCGCGGGGCGCGGGCGGTGCCGAGGGGGCCGCCGGAGAGCTCGTCGGGGGCGGGCACCCGCATGGAGGTGTGGGTGTCGCGGTTGGAGTCCGCGGAGGCGCCGGGGACGAGCGGGACGGCGGCGCGGCGCGGCGCGGGCTCACCGGCGCCCGTGCCGGTGGCGTACGCGTCCTCCTCGTACGGCTCCGGGGCGGGCTCCGCGTCCGGCTCGTCCACGTCGAGCGGCGGGATGCCCTTGAGCAGCGGCTGGACGTCCTTGAGGCGGGCGGCGAGCTCGGAGGCGCGCAGCCGGGAGGCCGGGGCCTTCGCGAGGCACTGCACGATCAGCTGCCACAGCTCCTCGGGGATGCCGGGGAGCGGGACGACGGTCTCGGTGACGTGGCGGCGCAGCACGGCGCCGGGGTGGCCGCCGCCGAACGGGGTGAAGCCGGCGAGCAGCTCGTACAGGACGGTCGCGAGGGCGTAGATGTCGACGGCGGCGCGGGGCGGGAGGCCCTCGACGATCTCGGGGGCGAGGTAGTCGGGGGTGCCGATGATGCGGGTGGCCTTGGTGCGGCCGGGGGTGTCGATCAGCTTGGCGACGCCGAAGTCGGTGAGGAGGGCGGGGTGGGCGCCGCCGGGCCCGAGCGGGCCCTCCATGTCGAGGAGGATGTTCTCGGGTTTGACGTCCCGGTGGACGACGCCGGCGGCGTGTGCGGCGGCGAGCGCGTCGGCGACGTCGGTGATGATCGCGACGGCCGCCTCGGGGGCGAGGCGGCGCTCGCGGTCGAGGCGGGTGCGCAGGTCGGTGCCGCGGACCAGGTCCATGACGAGGGCGAGGTCGTTGCCGTCGACGACGAGGTCGCGGACCTTGACCACCCGGGGGTGGTCGAGGCCCAGGAGCGCGGTCCGCTCCTGGACGAAGCGGCCGACGAGCTCCTGGTCGGAGGCCAGGTCCTCGCGCAGCAGTTTGACGGCGACGGGCCCTTCGGGCCCCTCGCCGAGCCACACCGTTCCGGCGCTGCCCCGCCCGAGGATCTGGTGGGTGGTGTAGCGGCTGCCGATGTTCCGTGCCAAGACTGCTCCCTCAGCGGCTGCGGTTACGCCAAAGCTACTTGTCCGCGGCCGCCGGTCGTCACCTCCGAGGGGAAATCACCCCTCGGAAGTCGATAAATCGGCAGCATTACTGTCCCGTACCGCCGGTAGTACCGGAGGAACCGCTGCTGTCGATCAGGTCGGAGAACCAGTCGGACGCCGCCGAGATGCCGTCGCCGATCGCCTCCCAGTAGCCCTTGCCCTCGGCGATCCAGCCCTGGAGCGGGGTGAGCTCCCAGACGAGCCAGCCGGCCACGAAGAAGAGGACGATCATGACCAGGCAGCCCTTGAGGCAGCCGAGGCCGGGGATGCGCACCGGGTTGGCGCTGCGCTGGCGCGGCGGGCGCGGTTCGCGCGGCGCCGGGGCCTGGGGCGGCGGCTGCGGCGGCTGGTACTGCTGCTGCGGCGGCGCGGCGTACTGCTGCGGGGGCGGCGGCGGCGCGTACTGCTGCGGCTGACGCTGGGGCTGGTGCTGCGGGGGGTACGGCTGGGGCGCCGGCCGCTGCGGGGCGGGGCGCTGCTGGCCGTACTGCTGCTGGGGCTGCTGGCCGTACGGGCCGGGGTGCCGGTCCTGCGGCTGCTGCTGCGGCGGCTGCGGGCGCTGCGGGCGGCGGCGCAGCGGGTCCTCGCTCGGGTCCAGGTACTGCACCTGGGTCTGCTCGTTGCGGTCGCGGACCTGGCGCAGCTGGTTCTGCCAGGGGTGCGGCTCCTCGGGCTGCGCGCCCTGCGGCGGCTGCGGCGGCACGGGGGGCATGACGGCCGTCGGGTCGGCGGCGCCCGCCGGACCGCCGACCGGCAGCACGCTGGTCGCGCCGGCGGGGTCGTACTGCGGCGGCATCCCGGCGCCGGTCGGCAGCACCTGGGTCGGGTCGGCGGCGCCCGGGGCCTGCCCGCCCGGGGTCTCCGGGACCGGTGCGGGGGCCGGGTCGGGGGCGAGGAGCGCCCCGACGCCTTCCGCGGCCTCGATCTGGGCCGGGGTCGCGTGCACGCCGATGCCGGCGGCGACGGCACGCAGGCCGCGGGCCAGGTTCTCGGCGCTCGGCCGGCGGTCCGGATCCTTGCTGAGGCAGCGCTCGATGACCGTCCACAGCGGGCCGGGGACGGTCGAGGGGCGGCGCGGCTCCTCGCTGAGGTGCCGGTGGAGGACTTCCAGGGCGGTGCCGCCCGCGAACGGGGGCCGGCCGGTGACCAGCTCGTAGAGCAGGATGCCCGCGCCGTAGATGTCGACGGCGGAGGTCTGCGGACGGCCCTCGGCGGACTCGGGCGCCACGTACGCGGGCGTGCCGACGAACTCGTGGGTGCGGGTGAGGCCCGGGGAGTCCGCGAGGCGCGCGATGCCGAAGTCGGTGAGCATCGGGTGCATCTGGCCGCCCTGCTCGGCGAGCAGCACGTTGGCCGGCTTGAGGTCGCGGTGGACGACGCCGTCGGCGTGGCTGGCGGCGAGCGCGTCGGCGATCTGGGCCGTCAGGAGGGAGGCGGCGACCGGGGTGAGCGGGCCGCTCTCCCTGATGTACCGGTGCAGGTCGGGGCCCTCGACGAGGTCCATGACGAGGGCGAGGACATCGCCCTCGACGACCAGGTCGCGGGTGCGCACGATGTTCGGATGGGTGAGCCGGAGCAGGACGGACCGCTCGCGCAGGAAGCGCATCACGATGTCCGGGTCGTTGGCGAGTTCCTCCTTGAGGACTTTGATCGCCACGGTCTCGCCGGGCTGGCCGGCGACGGCCGCCTCGGCGCCCGCCGCCTCCCGCTGGCGGGCTCGCCAGACGGTGCCCGTGGCGCCGCGGCCGAGCGGCTCCTCGAGCAGGTACTTGCTGCCGATAGGCCGCACGTCACGCGCTCCCTGCTGATCGTGGTTGTGGGGTGGTCCCGTGAGGTTCCCGGGGCCCCTGTCCTCTGTTGTGACCCGTCCGGGTGTCCGACCCACTTTAGTGCCGCCGAACGGGTCACAGACCGGTCGTCCACAGGCGGATTCCGATGCCGTGTCCGATGGCGGGTCCGCGCTCCGCCGGGGGCCGCGCGGGCTCCCGGACCGAGCGGAACTTGTCCGGAAGAAGACGCTCCATGGAGGGCGACGGTTGCCGCGCATGCTCCGAAGGCATGCCCAACCAGGCGATTTCGCGTCCACTGCCGACTATTCAAGATCACTTATGACCGACCCGGGGGTGTGTTGTCAGTGGCAGGTGCGAGGATGCCTACAGCACGTCGCATCGGGGTCGGGAGCCCCGTGCCGTGCCGACCTGTACCGGACGACGCGTCCGTGCCGGGTGGGGGGACTCACAGGGCGGTTCCCCTGCCGGCATCTCGCGCAGAAGGGACCGACGACGGCGATGCAGATCCGGCTGACCGTCCTCGCGCCGTACGCCGGCCACGGCGCCGGGCGCACCTGCGACGTGCTCGTCACGGCCCCCGCGGGGACGGCGCTCGCCGCCGTCGCCTCCGGCCTGGCGGCCGCCGTCACGGGCCCCGACACCTCGGCCTCGGGCACCACCGTGCTCTACGCGGGCGCGGAGCGGCTCGACACCCGGCGCTGCGTCCTCGGCGAGCCGCCGCTGGTCGACGGCGCCGTCCTCTCCCTCCAGCTCCCCGGCCCGGACGACCGGCTCGGCGAGGCCGCCTCCGCCCGGCTCCACGTGGTCGCGGGACCGGACGCGGGCGGGGTGCACCTGCTCCACGGCGGAGCGATCAGAATCGGTCGCTCCGCCGACGCCGACGTGCCCCTGGACGACCCCGACGTCTCCCGCGCGCACTGCACGGTGACCGTCGGGGAGAACGGCCGGGTCACCGTCTCCGACCTGGGCTCGACCAACGGCACGACCCTCGACGGCGCCCCCGTCGGCGACCGCCCCGTCCGGCTCCGCCCGGGCGCCCTGCTGCGGCTCGGCGAGTCCGCGCTCCGGCTGACCGGCCCCGGCGGCGCCCTCGACGGCACGGACAGGGTGGCGACGGCCCCGGACGGCGAGGGCCACCTGCGCGTGGCGCACGGCGCGGACGGACCGGCCGCCGCCGGCAGCGGACCGGCCGCCGGCACCGGCACCGTTCCCGGGCGCCCCGCGGACGCCACCACCCGCGACACGACCCACGGCGGCGGGCGCGGCATCGCGTTCGCCGACGCCCTCGACGCCGTCGGCGAGTCGTACCCGTGCGACGACCGGTACGCGAACCCCGCCGACCGGTACCCCGACCCGTACGGCACCGACCGCTCCCCCGGCCACGCGCGCGCGGGAGAGCCCTCCGAGGGCCACGAGGACGGCGGCGAGGCCCACAGCAGGACCCGCCAGACCCGCGGGGAGGCCCCTCCGGCCGGCTCCGGCCGGGCGGCCGGCAAGCGCGGGCTCGGCGCGTGGGCACGGCGCCTGACGGGCGGGCGCGAGGAGCTCCCGGCCGCCGAGGCCGCCCCGGGCCCCGTCCCCGACACGCATGCCGGCAGCCGGTCCGCCGCCGGCACGCGCGAGGGCGCCCGCGGTCCCGTGCCGCTGGCCGACACCTGGCCTGACCCCGCGACCGTCCTGCTCACCGCCCTCGGCCCCGGCCCCCGGCTCTGGGAGCGGGAGGCCGACCACCCGGAGGCCCTGGTGGTGCGGCTCGGCACGACGGACCGCGCCGAGCTGTCCGGCGTGCCCGTCACGGTCGGGCTGCGCGAGGCCGGTTCCCTCGGCCTGGCGGGACCCGCCGACCGGCTCGCCGGCCTCGCCCGCTCGGTCGTCGCCCAGCTCGCCGCCCTGCACTCGCCCTCCGACCTGGAGATCGTGCTGATCAGCGCCGACCGGAACCGCTCCCTGGAGGAGCGGCGCCGGGCCTGGGGCTGGCTCGGCTGGCTCCCGCACGTCCGGCCGGCCCACGGCCAGGACTGCCGGCTGCTCCTGGCGTACGACCGCGAGCAGGCCCAGGCCCGTACGGCGGAGCTGACCCGGCGGCTCGACGACGGCCCGCTCGGCCCCGGCTGGCCGAGCGCCGACCGGGCGTGGGGGGGGGGGGCCGCGGCCCCCCCCCACGCCCCCGCCGCCGGCGGGGGGGTGGGGGGGGGCCGCCCGGCGGCGGGGGGGGGCGGGGCGGGGTCGGGGGGTGTGGCCCCGGGGGCTCGCCGCGGGCCCGCGCGGCCCCGGCTGGCCGCGCCCCGACCGGGCGTCCGTCGCCGAGGCCGCGGCCCGCCACGACGGCCCGGCGACGGTCGTGATCGTGGACGGCGACCCCGGTTCGGCGGCGCTGCGCGAGACGGTGGCGCGGCTCGCGGGCGCGGGCGCGGCGGCCGGCATCCACCTCCTGTGCCTCGCCGAGGCGCCCTCGGCCACCCCGGACTCGCCGGTCGCCGCCACGTACGAGGCCGCGTGCGCCGCGTCGCTCGCCTTCCGCGAGTGCGGGGCGGCGGCGCTGCTGAGCGGTGACGTGGCGACGGCGCTGCGGCTGCTGCGCACCGCCGGCGGCCGGGTCGCGGGCCACGGCACCGTCGGCGTGGTCGACGCGGTGTCCGTGGCCTGGGCCGACCGGTTCGGGCGGGCCCTCGCCCCGTTGCGCACCGAGACGGCCGCGGCGCCGTACGGCCGGGCGGCGGCGCTGCCCCCGTCGGCCCGCCTCCTCGACGAGCTCGGGCTCGCCCGGGCCACCCCCGCCTCCCTGATGGCCCGCTGGGCCTCCGCCGGCGACGGGACGGCCGTCCTGGGCGCCGGGCCGCGCGGCCCGCTGGCGGTGGACCTCACCCAGGAGGGCCCGCACCTCCTGATCGAGGGCCCCGCGGGCAGCGGGCGCACGGAGCTGCTCCGCTCGATCGCCGCGTCCCTGGCGGCCGGCGGCCGCCCCGACCGGCTCGGCCTGCTCCTCGTGGACGGGGCGGGCGGCGAGCGCGGCGAGGGCCTCGCGGCGTGTACGGAGCTGCCGCACGTCACCGAGCACCTGGTCGCCTCGGACCCGGTCCGGATGCGGGAGTTCGCGCAGGCGCTCGGCGCCGAGCTGAAGCGCCGGGCGGAGCTCCTGGGCGACGGCCACTTCGCCGACCGCCGCGGCGGGCGCACCGCGTCGACCGCCGAGCGCCTGATCGGCCAGCGCTCCCCCAGCGCGGCGGAGTCGCTGCCCCAGCAGGGCTCCCGCGCGACCGTCCGCGTCCCCGACGGCACCGGGGATCTGACGGACCGCCCGAGCGGGCGCACCCTGCGCACCGGCGACGGCGCGATCGGCGCCCTGCCCAGCGGCCGCGGCACCCGACCGCACGACGGCACCCTGCCCGAACAGCCGAGCGGCCGCTCCTCGTACCCGGGCGCGGACGACCTCGGCCACCGCCCCAGCGGCCGCACCCTCCGCACCGGCGACGGGGAGGCGTTCCTCGCCGACACGCCCAGCGGGCGGCTGCCCCGGCGCGACGGCGGCTCCTCCTTCGACGACCGCCCCAGCAGCCGCACCCTGCGCACGGGCGACGGCGACCTCGCCGACCACCCGAGCGGACGCGTCTCCCGCACCGGCGCGGGCGACCTCACCGGCCGGACCAGCGGGCGCGTCCCGTACCCGGGCGCGGACGACATGACCGGCCGGACCAGTGGCCGCGTCCCCTACCCCGGTGCGGGCGACCTCACCGGCCGGGCGAGCGGGCGCGTCCCGCATCCGGGCGCGGAGGACGTGACGGGCCGGGCCAGTGGCCGCGTCCCTTACCCCGGTGCGGACGACGTGACCGGCCGGGCGAGTGGCCGGTCGGCGTATCCGGGAGCCGAGGAGGCCGCGGGGCGGATTCCGCGGCCGGCGGCGGGCGAGCAGGCTCCGGCGAGGGCGGCGGGTGCCGGTCACCTGCCGCGGCTGGTGGTGCTG
The DNA here is from genome assembly GCF_042262805.1 of Streptomyces sp. NPDC056361. Taxonomy (NCBI): domain Bacteria; kingdom Bacillati; phylum Actinomycetota; class Actinomycetes; order Kitasatosporales; family Streptomycetaceae; genus Streptomyces; species Streptomyces sp. NPDC056361. The sequence goes on along the minus strand of NZ_JBHJQI010000112.1, from coordinate 20,355 downwards.
GTCGACGACTTCGACGCGCTGGTGGCCCCGGCGCTCGGTGCTCCGGGCAGGCCGGCGGCGGGGTCCGTCGTACGGGCCCTGGAGGCGGTCGCTCGGAACGGGGAGCGGCTGGGGGTCCACCTCGTGGCGACCTCGGCGCGCCCGGACCGCACGGCCGACACGGAGCTGGCCCACGGGGCCCGGCTGCGGATCGTGCTCGACGCGCCGCCGGTGGCCGCGGGTCCGGACGTCCCGGCGGCCGGGCGGGGTCGTCTCGGGCATCCGGACGGCCGGGTGACCCCGTTCCAGGCGGGCCGCGTCACCGGACGGATCCCCCGGACGGCGACGCTCCGTCCGACGGTCGTGCCGCTGGAGTGGGAGCGGATGGGCGACCCGCCGACCCGTCGCCCGGTGCGCGAGCTGGGCAACGGCCCGACGGACCTGGCCCTGCTGGCGAGTGCGCTCGACCGGGCGGCCCGCTCGGTCGAGGCGACTCCCGTATCGCCGCTGACCCCCGCGACCCACAGCTGACGTCACGTCACGAGGCGGCAACGATCGCCCACTTGACACGGAAGGCGGTATTGCGGGGCCCCGTCGCCCGGCGTAGACCTGTCGGCACGGGACAGCGACGCGCACGGGAGAGACGGGGCAGCGATGCGTACAACTCTTCGTCCACGCAAGGCCGCAGTGCACATGGCGGTGTTCACGGCGCTCACCGCGCTGGCCCTCGCGGCCTGCGGCGGGGGCGGCGACGCAGGCGAGAAGCCGGGGCCGACGGCCGGCGGTGAACTGCCGCTCAAGGGCGAGCGGATCGAGGTCGCGGCGGTCTGGACGGGCCCCGAGCAGGAGAACTTCACCAAGGTCTTACGGGAGTTCGAGAAGCGGACCGGAGCGAAGGTCACGTTCGTTCCCGCCCAGGACCCGATCGTGAACTTCCTCGGCACGAAGATCGCCGGCGGCTCGCCGCCCGACGTGGCGATGCTCCCGCAGGTGGGCGCGATCCAGCAGGCCGCCGCCCAGAAGTGGCTCAAGCCGGTCGGCCCCGAGACCGAGGCCGCCCTGGCCGCGAACTACACCCGCGGCTGGCAGGAGCTCGGCGCGGTGGACGGCACCCAGTACGGGGTGTACTTCAAGGCCGCCAACAAGTCCCTGGTCTGGTACAACACCGCCGTCTTCGAGAACGCCGGCGCGTCCGAGCCGAAGACCTGGAAGGACTTCCTCGCCACCGCCGAGACGATCTCGGCCTCCGGCGTCACCCCGGTCTCGGTGGGCGGCGCGGACGGCTGGACCCTCACCGACTGGTTCGAGAACATCTACCTCTCCCAGGCGGGCCCGGCCAAGTACGACCAGCTGGCGAAGCACACCCTGAAGTGGACGGACCCGTCCGTCGCCGCGGCCCTCACCACGCTCGGGGAGCTGTTCGGCAAGCCGGCGCTGATCGCCGGCGGGACGAACGGCGCGCTGCAGACGGAGTACCCGGTCTCGGTCACCCAGACGTTCACCGGCGGCGACCAGCCCAAGGGGGCGATGGTCTTCGAGGGCGACTTCGCCGCCGTCAACATCGCCCAGACGCAGGCGAAGATCGGCACGGACGCGAAGGTCTTCCCGTTCCCCGCGGTCGGCTCGGGCGCGGCCCCCGTGGTGACGGCCGGCGACGCGGCCGTCGCTCTCAAGGACACCAAGGGCGCGCAGGCGCTGCTCGCGTTCCTCGCCTCCCCTGACGCGGCCAGGATCTGGGCGGCGGAGGGCGGCTTCCTCTCCCCCAACAAGAACCTGGACCCGGCCGCGTACCCGAACGACGTCCAGCGCGAGATCGCGAAGGCGCTCATCGGCGCCGGCGACGACTTCCGCTTCGACATGTCGGACCAGATGCCGCAGTCGTTCGGCGGCACTCCCGGCAAGGGCGAGTGGAAGGCGCTCCAGGACTTCCTGAAGAACCCGAAGGACGTGGCCGGGACCCAGGCGCGGCTGGAGGCGGACGCGGCCAAGGCGTACCGGACCGCCGCGAAGAGCTGAGGCCCGCCATGCCGAAGGCCGTTCGCGGCTCCAGTGGGTCCAGTGGGTCCAGTGGGTCCAGTGGGTCCAGTGGCTCCAGTGGCTCCAGTGACGCGAAGACGCCCGCACGGCCCGGCGCCGACTCACGGCCCGGCGCCGGCTCACGGACCGGCACACGTTCCGGCTCACGGACCGGCACACGTTCCGGCTCACGGACCGGCGCACGTTCCGGCACCCGGACCGGCGCACGTTCCGGCACCCGGACCGGCACCCGGCAGCGGGCCGTGGCGGCGGGGTTCCTGCTCCCGGCCCTGCTGCTGCTCGGCGCGCTGGTCGTCTACCCGATCGGGTACTCGGTCCGGCGCTCCCTCTTCGACCGGGCCGACACGTCGTTCGTCGGCCTGGACAACTACCTCGCGCTGGTCACCGACGACTCGCTCCGTACCGCCGTCCGCAACAACCTGGTCTGGCTGGTCGTCGCGCCCGCCGTCGCCACGGCGCTCGGTCTGGTCTTCGCGGTGCTCACCGAACGGGTCCGCTGGGGCACGGCGTTCAAGCTGGTCGTCTTCATGCCGATGGCGATCTCGATGCTCGCCGCCGGGATCATCTTCCGGCTCGTCTACGAGCAGGACCCGGACCGCGGGATCGCCAACGCGGTCTGGGTCGGGGTCCACGACACGTTCGCCGAGGCGTCCGGCTTCCCGCGCGCCCGGCCGCTGCCCGTGCACCCGCTGAAGGCGGCGGGCGGCGGCGCGTTCGTCACCAAGGAGCCGGTCCGCGCCGGGGAGCCCGTACGGCTGCCGCTGATCGGGGTGGCTCCGGGGCGCATGCCGGAGGAGGCCCGTCCGGCGCGCGAGCCGGCCGCGGGGGCGGGCGGTCCCGGCCGGATCGCCGGGACGGCGTGGCTGGACTTCACCCGGGGCGGCGGCGGGCGGCCGAACGCGGTCGACCCGGCCGAACTCGGCCTGGCGGGGCTGCGGATCGAGGCGGTACGGGAGGGCAGGGTGGTCGCCACGGCCACGGCGGCGGCCGACGGCACCTTCACGCTGCCCGCCGACCGCGCCGACGGGGCCGTGCTGCGGCTGCCCGCGAGCAACTTCCGCGAGCAGTACGACGGCGTGGAGTGGCTGGGGCCCTCGCTCGTGACGCCGGCCGTCATCGGGGCGTACGTGTGGATGTGGGCCGGGTTCGCCATGGTGCTGATCGGGGCCGGGCTGGCGGCCGTGCCGCGCGAGCTGCTCGAAGCGGCGCGGGTGGACGGGGCGAACGAGTGGCAGGTGTTCCGCCGGATCACGGTCCCGCTCCTGGCACCGGTCCTCGCGGTCGTCCTCGTCACGCTGATGATCAACGTGCTCAAGGTCTTCGACCTGGTCTTCGTCATCGCGCCGGGCTCGGCCCAGGACGACGCGAACGTGCTGGCGCTCCAGCTGTACCGCTCGTCGTTCGGCACGGACGCGGACCTCGGGGTGGGCTCGGCGATCGCGGTCGTCCTGCTGCTGCTCGTGCTGCCGGTGATGGCGGTCAACATCCGCCGCATGCGAAGGGAGACCCGCCGATGACGTCGCTCGCCTCCAAGGCCGCGGCCAAGGCGGCCTCCGGCGCGGTCCGGGTCTTCCTCGTCCTGGCCGCCCTGTTCTGGCTGCTGCCCACGGTCGGGCTGCTGGTCTCGTCGCTCCGCTCGCCCTCGGACATCGCGGCGAGCGGCTGGTGGCGGGTGTTCACGGCCCCTGCCCGACTGACCACCGAGAACTACGCGCACCTCCTGGCGAACGAGACGATCACCGGCTCCCTCGTCTCCACCGTCCTGATCACCGTTCCGTCGACGCTCCTCGTCCTCGCCCTCGGCTCCTTCGCCGGGTACGCGTTCGCGTGGCTGGAGTTCCCCGGCCGGGACTGGTGGTTCCTGGGAGTGGTCGCCCTGCTCGTGGTCCCGGTGCAGGTCGCCCTGGTCCCGGTGTCGAAGCTGTTCGGGGCGGTCGGGCTCTTCGAGACGACGCTCGGGGTCGTCCTCTTCCACACGGCCTTCGGCCTGCCGTTCGCGATCTTCCTGCTGCGGAACTTCTTCGCGGAGATCCCGCGCGAGCTCCTGGAGGCGGCGCGGCTCGACGGGGCGGGCGAGATACGCCTCTTCACCCGGGTGGTGCTGCCGCTCGGCGGTCCGGCCATCGCCTCGCTGGGGATCTTCCAGTTCCTGTGGGTCTGGAACGACATGCTGATCGCGCTGATCTTCGCGGACTCGCAGTCGCCCCCGATCACGGTGGCGCTCCAGCAGCAGGTCCGGCAGTTCGGCAACAACGTGGACGTGCTCGCGCCGGGCGCGTTCGTGTCGATGGTGGTGCCGCTGCTGGTGTTCTTCGCCTTCCAGCGCCAGTTCGCGTCGGGGGTGATGGCGGGCGCGGTGAAGTAGCCGCCGAGCGGGCGCCCGCCGACCGCGGGCCGCCGCCCGGCCGGCACGCCTCGCCTCAGGCCCGGAGGGCCGCCACCGCCGCGCGCGCGAGGTCGTCCGCGTATCCCGGCGGAAGGGGCGTGCGGACGACGACGAGCCGCCAGTAGAGGGGGCCGACGATCAGGTCGAGGGCGCGGGCGGGGTCGGCGCCCTCGGGGAGTTCGCCGCGGGCGACGGCCTCGCGGACGATCCGGGTGACCACGCCCTGCTGGCCGTCGAGCAGCGTGGACTTCACGGTCTCGGCGATCTCGGGGTGCCGGGCGGCCTCGACGAGCAGGTCGGGGATGACCTGCGAGGCGACCGGGTGGCGCAGCGCGTGCGAGGCCACTTCGAGGAGCGCGCGCACGTCGCCGTGGAGGGAGCCGGTGTCGGGCGCGGGCAGGCCCTGGGCGGCGAAGGCCCCGACGAGGTCGAGGACGAGGGCGAGCTTCGACTTCCAGCGCCGGTAGACGGCGGTCTTGCCGACTCCCGCGCGGCGCGCGATGCCCTCGATGGACATCCGGGCGAACCCGACGGTCGCGAGCTCCTCGAAGACGGCGGCGCGGATGGCCTCGGTCACGTCCTCGCGCAGTACGGCGGCTCCGGCGGGGGCGCGGCGGGGGGTCGGATCGGTCATGACGGCATCCTAACCAACGACCACGTTACGACGATACGGTTGCGTTCCGACGTCGATTCGTCCTACTCTCCCCGTAGCGACGATACGGACCCGTCCCGTCGTCACCACCGACCGGCACGCCCACCGGAAGCGGCCCACTCGGCACGCCCCCGGAAGCGGGCCCCACAAGGCCCCGCGCACGGCAAGCAGCCCGAAACGGCTCCTCCACCGGGCGTCGGCCCCACACGGCACCTCCGCCGGACATCGACCCCACACGGCACGCCCCCCGGACGCGCCCCGACCGCACCTCCCCCACCGGAAGCGCCCCCGCCCCCTCGCCGAAAGCGCCCGCCCGTGACCACGACCCTCGCACCACCCAGGCCGCAGGCCTCCGAGGAGGACCTGCGCGCGCTCGCCCTCCGCCACGGCCTCACCGTGAGCGGGGCCCGCCCCTCGCTGCCCGCGTACGTCCGGCAGCTCTGGTCCCGCCGCGACTTCATCGCCGCGTTCGCGACCGCCCGCCTGACCGCCCAGTACAGCCAGGCCCGCCTCGGCCAGGTCTGGCAGGTGATGACCCCGCTGCTCAACGCGGCCGTGTACTACGCGATCTTCGGCGTCCTGATGAACGCCAAGCACGGCGTCCCGGACTACGTGCCCTTCCTGATCACCGGCATCTTCGTGTGGACGTTCACCTCCGACACGGTCATGGCCGGCACCCGGGCGATCAGCGGCAACCTGGGGCTGGTCCGCGCGCTGCACTTCCCGCGCGCGAGCCTGCCGATCTCGCTCGCGCTCCAGCAGCTCCAGCAGCTGCTGCTCTCGCTCGCGGCGCTGGTCGTGATCCTGTTCTCGTTCGGCGAGTTCCCCACCTGGAGCTGGCTGCTCGCCGTCCCCGCGCTCGCCTGCCAGGCCCTGTTCAACACGGGCGTGGCGCTCGTCCTGGCCCGGCTCGCCGCCCGCACCCCGGACATCAGCCAGCTGATGCCGTTCGTGCTCCGCACCTGGATGTACGCGTCGGGCGCGATGTGGTCGATCCAGAACCTGGCGAGCGGCGGGCGCTTCCCGCACGGCGTGGTGCTGGCCCTCCAGTGCAACCCGGCGGCGGTCTACATCGACCTCATGCGGTTCGCCCTGATCAGGAGCCACACGGCGGCGCAGCTGCCGCCGCACGTCTGGGGACTCGCCGCCGGCTGGGCCCTGCTCGCGTTCGGCGGCGGTTTCATCTGGTTCTGGAAGGCGGAGGAGACGTACGGCCGTGGCTGACACCGAGCGGACCCCCACCGTCGTGGCCGACGGCGTCCACATCACCTACACCGTCGCCGGAGGCACCGGCGGAGTCGGCCGGGGCAGCGCCACCGCCGCCCTCGACCGGATGCTGCGGCGCGGCCGTACGGCTCCGGCCGGCCGCCGGGTCCACGCCGTCCGCGGGGTCGACTTCGTCGCGTACCGGGGCGAGGCGATTGGCCTGATCGGTTCGAACGGAAGTGGGAAATCGACCCTCCTGAAGGCCATCGCGGGCCTCCAGCCCGTCGACGAGGGCCGGATCTACACCCACGGCAGGCCCTCCCTCCTCGGCGTCAACGCGGCCCTGATGGGCGATCTGACGGGCGAGCGGAACGTGGTCCTGGGCGGCCTCGCGATGGGCATGAGCCGCGCCGAGGTGCGCGAACGCTACGACGACATCGTGGACTTCTCCGGGATCAACGAGAAGGACGACGCGATCTCCCGCCCGATGCGGACGTACTCCTCCGGGATGGGCGCCCGGCTGCGCTTCTCCATCGCCGCCGCACGGAGCCACGACGTGCTGCTGATCGACGAGGCCCTGTCGACGGGCGACGCGCGCTTCCGCCGCCGCAGCCAGCGGCGGATCGACGAGCTGCGGGCGGAGGCCGGCACCGTCTTCCTGGTCAGCCACTCGAACTCCACCATCACGGAGACCTGCGAGCGGGCGCTGTGGCTGGAGGCGGGCACGCTGCGGATGGACGGCCCGGCGAAGGAGGTGGTGGCGGCGTACGAGGAGTTCGCGGCCGAACCGGGCGCGAAGACGACGAACAATTAAGACATTACGGTCTAAAGTGCGGTGGGATGACGAACGATCACCCCCAGTCGCCGCCCCGGCCCGGAGGCGAGTCCCCCGCCAAGCCCCGGACCGGGAGCGAACCCACCGCCCTGACCGGGTCGCCCTTCGACTCGGACACCTTCACCTCCGCCACCTTCGTCACCGTCGGCCGCGGCCCCTACCTCGCCCTCGCCGCCGTCTGGCTCCTCACCCGGGCCGGCATGCTCCTGCTGCTGCGACGCGACGACCTCGGCATCGGCGGGGTGGGCCGCGAGGTCGCCCTCTACCAGCACTGGTACGGGCAGTTCACCGAAGGCACCTTCCCGCCCGGCGACGCCACCTGGCAGTACCCGCCCGGCGCCGGACTCGTGATCATGTCGCCCGGCGCCCTCCCGTGGCTCACGTACTTCCAGGCGTTCGTCGCCCTCACCCTGCTCGCCGACGCGGTCGTCACGCTCGCCCTCGCCCGCGCGGACAGCGCACGCCTCACCCACGGCGCCTGGATCTGGGTCTGCGGCCTCCCGCTCCTCCTGCACCTGCCGCTCGCCCGGTACGACGTCCAGACCACCGCCCTCGCCGTCCTCGCGCTCCTCGCCCTGGGTGCCCGCTCCACCGCAGCCCACCAGCTCGGCGGGGCGCTCGCCGGGATCGGCGCGATGGTGAAGGTCTGGCCGGCGCTCGCCCTGATCGGCACCCCCCGGGGCCGTACCACCCGGGAGGCCTGGACCGCGGCCGTCGTCACCGCCCTCGCGCTCCTCGCCACCCTCGCGCTGTTCTTCTCCGAGTCCCTCGGCTTCCTGCGCCAGCAGGGCAACCGGGGCATCCAGATCGAGTCCCTCGGCGGCACGGGCCTCGCGCTGGCCCGGGCGGCCGGCATCTGGCCGGGCGACGTCGAGTTCCGCTACGGCGCCTTCGAATACGTCGGCCCGTACGTCTCCAGCCTCGGCCACGCCGCCCTGCTGCTCACCGTCGCCGCCTTCGGCTGGCTGCTCCTCTGGCGTCTCCGGGCCCACCGCTGGACCCCGGCCACCCCGCTCGACGCGGCCTTCGCCGCCGTCCTGCTCTTCACCACCACCAGCCGGGTGATCAGCCCCCAGTACATGATCTGGCTCCTCGGACTCGCCGCCGTCTGCCTGACCTCCCGCCACACGGTGATGCGCCCGGTGGCCCTGCTGCTCCTCCCGGCCGCCGCGCTGAGCTCGCTCGCGTACCCCGTCCTCTACCTCGACGTCGTCGCCGGCACCCCCACCGGACTCGCGGTCATGGTCCTCCGCAACGGCCTCCTCCTCGCCGCCACCCTGCTCGCCGCCCGCCGCCTGTGGACCTCGACGGTCGCCGGGCCCCCCGAGCAGGCCGCCTGAGCGGTGCCCGCGGACACGGGGAAGGGCCCCGCCGGAACACCGGCGGGGCCCTTCCCTGTCGTCACACGACTAGCTGTGCGTACGGAGCAGCGTGCGCATCGTCCGCATCGCGACCGACAGGTTCGCCAGGTCGAAGGTGTCCGAGCCCTGGATCTCCTCCAGGGTCGTCCGCGCGCGGCCCAGGATCGCCGCGTTCTTCTCCTCCCAGGCCTTGAACCGCTCCTCGGGGCTCGTGGTGCCGTTGCCCACGGTCAGGACGTCCGCGGTCAGCGCCGCGTGCGCCGCGAAGAGGTCCTCGCGGATCGAGGCGCGGGCCATCGACTGCCACCGGTCGGCGCGCGGCAGCTCGATGATCCGGTCCATCAGGTCGGTGATCCGCAGCCGGTCCGCCAGGTCGTAGTAGACCTCGGCGACCGCCAGCGGCTCCTTGCCCATCCGGTCCGCGATGGCGACGACGTCGAGGATCGGGAAGGCCGACGAGAAGCCGGCGACCCGCAGCGCGAGCTCCTCCGGCACGCCGAACCCGGTCAGCTCCTCCAGGATCGACTGGTACCACTCCAGGTCCGAGCCGCGCAGCAGCTGCGGCAGCTGCGCCCAGACCTCCTCGACGCGCTCGGCGAAGAACTCGATGGTCTCGCCGATCCGGAGCGGCTGCGGCCGGTTGTTGAGCAGCCAGCGCGTGCCGCGCTCGACGAGCCGGCGGGAGTGCAGCCGCATCTGGGTCTGCACCTCGGCCGGCACCTGGTTGTCCAGGCCCTCGACGGCGTCCCAGACCTGCCCGAGCCGGAAGACGGCACGGGCGGCGGTCTGCGCCCGCACGATCTCCTCGATCGACGCGCCGGTCTCCTCGCGGAGGCGGTGCAGGAAGGTCGAGCCACCGGTGTTGACGGTGTCGTTGACCAGGACGGTCGTGATGATCTCGCGGCGCAGGGCGTGGTTGTCGACGGCCTCGGTGAACTTCTCGCGCAGCAGCGTCGGGAAGTACGCGTGGAGCAGTCCGCGCAGGTACGGGTCGTCCGGGAGCTCCGTGCCGATCAGCTCGTCGGCCACCGTGATCTTGGTGTACGCGAGGAGGACGGCGAGCTCCGGCTGGCTCAGGCCGCGGGCGTTGTTGAGCAGGTCGCGGACCTGCCGGTCGCTGGGCAGGAACTCCAGCGAGCGGTCGAGGCTGCCGTCGCGGCCCAGGCGGCGCATGAACCGCTGGTGGGCGTGGAGCAGCGACGGCGACTGGGCGACGGCGTTGGCGAGGGCGGTGTTCTGCGCGTAGTTGTTGCGCAGGACGAGCGCGCCGACCTCGTCCGTCATCTCCGCGAGGATCTTGTTGCGCTGCTTGACGGTCATGTCGCCCTCGGCGACGAGCCCGTTGAGCAGGATCTTGATGTTGACCTCGTGGTCGGAGGTGTCGACGCCGGCGCTGTTGTCGATCGCGTCGGTGTTGACCTTGCCGCCCTGGCCCTCGGGGCCGCCGGTGCGGGCGAACTCGATACGGCCGAGCTGGGTCGCACCGAGGTTGCCGCCCTCGCCGATGACCTGGGCGCGGACGTCCTGGCCGTCGACGCGGATGGCGTCGTTGGCCTTGTCGCCGACGTCGGCGTTGGACTCGGCCGACGACTTGACGTACGTGCCGATGCCGCCGTTCCACAGCAGGTCGACCGGCGCGTGCAGGACGGCCTTCATCAGCTCGGCCGGAGTCATCTTGGTGACCCCGTCCTCGATGCCGAGGGCGGCCCTGACCTGCGCGTTGACCGGGATGGACTTGGCGCTGCGGGGGTGGATGCCACCGCCCGCGGAGAGCAGCGCCGGGTCGTAGTCGGCCCAGGACGAGCGGGGCAGCTCGAAGAGGCGGCGGCGCTCGGCGTACGAGGCGGCCGCGTCCGGGTTCGGGTCGATGAAGATGTGCCGGTGGTCGAAGGCGGCCACGAGCCGGATGTGCTCGCTCAGCAGCATGCCGTTGCCGAAGACGTCGCCGGACATGTCGCCGACGCCGACGACCGTGAAGTCCTGGGTCTGGGTGTCGTGGCCCAGCTCGCGGAAGTGGCGCTTGACGGACTCCCAGGCACCGCGGGCGGTGATGCCCATGCCCTTGTGGTCGTAGCCGGCCGAGCCGCCGGAGGCGAAGGCGTCGCCGAGCCAGAAGCCGTAGTCCTCGGCGACCCCGTTGGCGATGTCGGAGAAGGTGGCGGTGCCCTTGTCGGCGGCGACGACCAGGTAGGTGTCGTCCTCGTCGTGGCGGACCACGTCGGCCGGCGGCACGACCTCGCCCGCGACCAGGTTGTCGGTGATGTCGAGCAGCGCCGAGATGAACGTCTTGTACGAGGCGATGCCCTCGGCCAGCCAGGCGTCGCGGTCCACGGACGGGTCCGGGAGCTGCTTGGCGACGAAGCCGCCCTTGGCGCCGACGGGCACGATGACGGTGTTCTTCACCATCTGCGCCTTGACCAGGCCGAGGATCTCCGTACGGAAGTCCTCACGGCGGTCGGACCAGCGCAGGCCGCCTCGGGCGACCTTGCCGAAGCGCAGGTGGACGCCCTCGACGCGGGGCGAGTACACCCAGATCTCGAAGGCGGGGCGCGGGGCGGGCAGGTCGGGGATGACCTGCGGGTCGAACTTCATCGACACGTAGGAGTGCGGGGCGCCGTCGACCGACTTCTGGAAGAAGTTGGTCCGCAGCGTGGCCTTGATGACGGTGAGGAAGGAGCGCAGGATGCGGTCCTCGTCCAGGCTCGCGACCTGGTCGAGGGCGCCGTCGAGCTCCTCCAGGATGCCGTCGATCAGCTCGGTGCCGGCGCGCTGGCGCTCCGGGGCCATCCGGGCCTCGAACAGGGAGACGAGCAGCCGCGTGGTGTGGACGTTGTTGCGGAGGGTGTCCTCCATGTAGTCCTGGCTGAACGTCGCACCGGCCTGGCGCAGGTACTTGGCGTAGGCGCGCAGCACCATCGCCTCGCGCCAGGTCAGCCCGGCGGAGAGGACGAGCGAGTTGAAGTTGTCGTTCTCGGCCAGGCCGGTCCAGGTGGCGGAGAAGGCCTCCTGGAAGCGCTCGCGGGCGTCGCCGCCGACGTAGTCGCCGCCGTTGCCGGTCGGGGCCGGCATCCGCAGACCGAAGTCGTAGATCCAGGCGTGGCTGCGGTCGGAGCAGCGGAGCTCGTACGGGCGCTCGTCGGTGACCTCGACGCCGAGCCGGTTGAGGACCGGGAGGACGGCGGAGAGGGAGATCGGGTCGCCGGTCTTGTAGATCTTGAAGCGGCGCTCGCCGGGGCCCGCGACGACCGGCTCGTAGAGCGAGAGCGCGAAGTCCTTGCCGCTGCCGGCGAGGGTCTCCAGGTGGACCAGGTCGGCGACGGCCGCGCGCGGCGAGTGGTCCGCCTTGTAGCCGTCGGGGAAGGCGTTGCCGTAGCGGCGCAGCAGCTCGGCGGCGCGCTCCTCGCCGCACTCGGCGTTCAGCGCCTCGCCGAAGCCGTCGGCCCAGGAGCGGGTGGCCTCGACGAGCCGGGTCTCGATGCGGTCGACGTCGGCGTCGGTGAGCTTGGCGAGCTCGGTGCCCGGCTTCACCCGGACGACGAAGTGCAGCCGGGAGAGGATCGACTCGGTGTTCCAGGCGGTGAAGTCGACGCTGGTGCCGTCGAGCTCCTCCTTCAGGATGTCGATGATCCGCAGCCGGACGCGGGTCGTGTAGCGGTCGCGCGGCAGGTAGACGAGGGCCGAGTAGTAGCGGCCGTACTCGTCCTGGCGCAGGTAGAGCCGCAGCCGGCGCCGCTCCTGCAGGTACAGGACGCTGGTGACGATGGACTGGAGCTGGTCGACCGGGGTCTGGAACAGCTCGTCGCGCGGGTAGGTCTCCAGGATCTGGAGCAGGTCGCGGCCGTCGTGGCTGTTCGGCGAGAAGCCGGCGCCCGCGAGGACCTCCTGGACCTTGCGCTTGACGACCGGGACCCGGCGGACGGACTCGGTGTACGCGGCGGACGAGAACAGGCCGAGGAAGCGGCGCTCGCCGATGACGTTGCCGTCGGCGTCGAACTTCTTCACACCGACGTAGTCGAGGTACGAGGGGCGGTGCACGGTCGCCCGGCTGTTGGCCTTCGTCAGGATCAGCAGCTTGTGCTCGCGCGCCTTGGCGCGGGCGTCGGCGGGCAGCCGGCTGAAGGAGGGCGAGACGGGGTGGGCGTGGTGGCCCTCGTCGTCGCCGCCGTGCTGCGGGTCGGAGCGCAGGATGCCGAGGCCGGTGCCGGGCACGGCGGTCAGGGCGTCGCCGTTGACGAGCTCGTACTCGCGGTAGCCGAGGAAGGTGAAGTGGTCGTCGGCGAGCCAGCGCAGCAGCTCGCGGGCCTCCTCCACCTCGGTCGGCCGCAGGTCGGAGGCGGTGGGCTCGCCGGGGAGCCCCTCGGCGATGCGCAGCGCGGCGTCGCGCATCTTCTCCCAGTCCTCGACCGTCTCGCGGACGTCGGACAGGACGCGCAGCAGGTCGGTGGTGATCTGCTTGAGGTCGGCGCGGTCGGTCTCGCGGTCGATCTCGACGTGGATCCACGACTCGTTGAGCGCGTCGTGCGGCAGCTCGCCGTCGACCTGGTTCGACAGGACCTCGATGAGCCGGCCGGTGACGTCACGGCGGACCAGGACCTGCGGGTGGATCACGACGTGGATGCCGCGGCCCTGGCGGGACAGCTCGTTGGTCACCGAGTCGACGAGGAAGGGCATGTCGTCGGTGACGACCTCGACGACGGAGTGGCTGCTCGTCCAGCCGTTCTCCTCCACCGTCGGGGTGTGGACGCGCACGTTCGCGGTGCCCTGCGGGCGGTTCTCCGCGAGCCGGTAGTGAGAGAGCGCGGCGCCGAACACGTCGACCGGGTCCCGGTCGGTGAGGTCCTCGGGCGCGGTGTGCAGGTAGTAGCGCTGGAGGTAGTCGAGCACCGTGTCCCGGTCGGGGCGCTTCGCACCCTCCGGACCCGTCGGAAGTCGCCCCCCGACCGGGCTGTGCTCAGCTACCCGGGCGGCCCTCTCGAGCAGCTCGGCCTTTGCTTCGTCCAGCTTGGTCTGCATGTCCTCTGACTCCTGTCGCGCGCCGTTGCGTGACGTCGGTGGAAGAAAGGGCACAACGCCACGACGCGGTGATTCCGGTCGAAGACGACGTTATGCCCGGATGAGAGATGCCCGGATCGTTATCGGCCACGGAACGCGGCACGTCCGGACGGGAGGGATCGGCGAACGCACGGTCGACCCGGCCGCTGTCGCGGACCGGGCGGCAGCCGGGGGCTTCGCTGCCCCCACGGCGTATCGCGCTGATCACGGCAAAAGCCTATCGCCCTCGCCCCCGGAACCGTCATGAGCCGTATGCGTACAAAAGAGCGGGCGAAGTTTGACGTTATGGACAGCGACACGTGTCCTCTTGGCAAACAGGCCCGTCGGGGGCACCGTGTGCGCAAGCATGGGCACAGCACGACAGACCGACCATCTGTGACCTGGGAGAGCCATGGCGAAGATCCTGATCGTGACCGGGGACGCGGCGGAGTCCCTGGAGGTGATGTACCCCTACCAGCGGCTTCTGGAGGAGGGCTACGAGGTCGACATCGCCGCCCCGGCCCGCAAGACGCTGAGGTTCGTCGTCCACGACTTCGAGCCCGGATTCGACACGTACACCGAGAAGCCCGGCTACACCTGGCCCGCCGACCTGGCCTTCTCCGAGGTCGACCCCGGCGCGTACGTCGCGGTGGTGATCCCGGGCGGCCGCGCCCCCGAGTACCTGCGCAACGACCCCGAGCTCCGCAAGATCCTCAAGGCCTTCTTCGACGCCGACAAGCCCGTCGCCCAGATCTGCCACGGCCCGCTCCTCACGGCCGCGGTCGGCAGCCTCGAAGGCCGCCACGTCACCGCCTACCCCGCCCTCGAACTCGACATGCAGGCCGCCGGCGCCACCTTCCAGGACTCCGCCGCCGTCGTCGACGGCCTCCTCGTCTCCTCCCGCGCCTGGCCCGACCACCCCACCTGGATGCGCGAATTCCTCAAGATCCTCCGCACCAAGGGCTGAGGGACGAGAGGCGGTGGCCGAGGGGCTGTGGCGAAGGACCTACACCAGCCCCTCCGCCACAGCCACCGCCTCCTCCAGCGAATCCACCACCGGCACCCCCACCCGCGCCAACGACGCCCGACTGTGCGACCCCCCGGTGTACAGCACCGCCTTCGCCCCCACGTGCCCCGCCGCCACCGCGTCGTCCGCCGCGTCGCCGATGACGACCACCCGCTCCGCGGGAACGGCCAGCGCGGCCAGGTGCCGCACCATGTGCCCGGACTTCCCGTCCGTGGACGCGTCGGGGCGCCCGTCCACCCGTACGAACCGCTCGGCGATCCCGTGCCGCCGGACGAGCGGTATCAGCTCGGCGTGCGGCGCCAGCGACAGCAGCGACTGCGTGAGGCCGGACTCCTGCCGCGCCGCGAGCAGCTCCGCGGCACCGGTGGTCAGCCCGCAGTTCTCGGCCCGCTGCCAGTAGTGCCGGTGGAAGGCGCCGTCCATGACGGTCCACTCCGCGTCGGTCGGCAGCCGCCCCATCAGCCGCTCGTAGAACTTCGGCACCGGCACCGTGTACAGCTCGCGGTACCGCTCCAGGGTGATCGAATCGAGTCCGAGCTCGGCGAAGGCGGCGTTCGTCGCCCCGATGACCGCGTCGATGTCGTCGAGCAGCGTGCCGTTCCAGTCCCAGACCAGGTGTTTCCCGTGCTTCCCCATGGAAAGACGGTACCCGCCGCCCCTGACGGCGAAGAGTGCCCGTCCCCAGGTCACGGGCACGGGCACGGGCGCAGAGGCGGTGTCAGCCCAGCAGTCCGGGAATCTCCTGCACCCCGAACCACAGCAGTTCGTGGTCCTCGGCTCCGTCGACGACGAACTGGGCGTCGTCGTCGCCCTGGTCCGCCGCCCCCAGCGCGGCCGCCGCCGCGGTGACGTCCGCCTCGGCGTCGTCCGCGTCGGCGTGCACCGCCGCCGCCTTGGCGAACGGGACGGGCCCGGTGATCCGGACCTCGCCGATGGAGGCGGCGTCGAGCCCGTTGTCGGGGTCGGCGGCCGCGTCCTTGTCGGCCACGTCGAAGGCGACGACGATCCGGCGCCGGGGCGCGGCGGGCAGGCCCGCGAGGAGGCGCAGGGAGGCGGCCGCGGCCCGGTTGAGCGCCGCGTACTCCAGCTCCTCGATGTCGTCGGAGACGTACCACTCGCGCAGCGCGGGGGTGACGGCGTAGGCGGTCAGCGGGCCGGGGGCCAGCTCGCCCGCCTTGTGCGCCTGTGCGAGACCGGGGAGGGTCAGGGGGACGTAGACGCGCATGGCTGGCCGCTTTCGTAGACGGAGAGGCCCTCAGGATACGTGCGGAGTCCCCCTTCGGGGCGGGCGGCCGAACGTGCCGCCCGTCCACCGCGGGGGCCCGTCCGCCGAGCCGCCGGAGAGCCGTTTTCCCGCCGCGTCACCCGGATAGGTGATCCGGTTTCCCGACCGCCCCGCCGCCGCGGTCTCCTTGCGGGTTCCCGGAGTCCCCCCGTACAAGATCCCCAACGGAAGTTACCGACTGGTACCACTCGGTTACGCAACGACAGGGGCCCGCCATGACCGTCACGCTCACCACCACGCCCGCCCCCACCCCGCGCCCCCGCACGGCCCCCGGCGGCCCGGCCGGCACGCGCCCGCGCGGCTCCGCGGGCGCCCGCCCGCACGGAGCCGCCGGCACCCGCCCGCGTACGCCGGCCCAGGGCGGCCCGCCCCGTACCGCGCCCCGCGCGCTCCCCCCGCACACCGTCTTCGCCGAGCGCCTCCTCGCCGTGCTCAGCGGGGAGCGACCGGTCCACTGGATGCTCGGCCACACCGTCGGCGAGGCGTACGAGCAGCTCGTCCTCCTCGCCCCGCAGACGCCCCTGCGGTCGCTCGGCCCCCGCCCCGTCCTGCGCCGCTGCTCGGTCCAGGTGCACCCCGGCCGGACGGCCGTGGAGGCCTTCGCGACGATCGCCACCGGCCCCCGCGTACGGGCGATGGCGTTCCGCCTGGAGCGCGGCGCCGACCAGCGCTGGCGCTGCGCCGCCGTGGAGCTCGACGGCCTCGGCACGACGGCCCACCGCACATGACGAAGGGGTCGGCCGCCCACCGGGCGACCGACCCCTTCACCGAAGACCACTCAGGCCACTGGGCCCACCGAGCGCGTCAGAACGGCGTCACTTCTTGCGACGACGCCCGCCGCCGCCCGCGTTCTTCTGCGCCTTGCGCCGCTCGGCACGGGTCATCCCGTCGCCCTCGTCGTCGGAGGCGAAGTCGCCCTCGACGACACCGCCGTCACCGTCGACGGTCGGCGCGGAGAAGTGCAGCCGGTCCGGCCGCTGCGGGGCGTCGAGCCCCTTGGCGCGGATCTCCGGACGCCCGGCGGGGGCCGGGACGGCGTCCTCCTTGCTCAGCGAGGGCGCGCTCGCCTGCACGGGGACCTCCTCGACCTGCTGCTCGACCTGGACCTCCAGGTTGAACAGGTAGCCGACGGACTCCTCCTTGATGCCCTCCATCATGGCGGTGAACATGTCGAAGCCCTCGCGCTGGTACTCGACCAGCGGGTCCTTCTGCGCCATGGCGCGCAGGCCGATGCCCTCCTGGAGGTAGTCCATCTCGTAGAGGTGCTCGCGCCACTTGCGGTCCAGGACGGACAGGACCACGCGGCGCTCCAGCTCGCGCATGATCTCCGAGCCGAGCTGCTTCTCGCGCGTCTCGTACTGCTCGTGGATGTCGTCCTTGATCGACTCGGCGATGAACTCGGCGGTGATGCCCGCCCGGTCCCCGGCCGCGTCCTCCAGCTCCTCCACGGTGACCTTCACCGGGTAGAGCTGCTTGAAGGCGTTCCACAGACGGTCGAGGTCCCACTCCTCCGCGAAGCCCTCGGCGGTCTCCTGGCGGATGTAGTCGTCGATCGTGTCGTCCATGAAGTGCTGGATCTGCTCGTGCAGGTCCTCGCCCTCCAGGACGCGGCGCCGCTCGCCGTAGATGACCTCGCGCTGCCGGTTGAGGACCTCGTCGTACTTGAGGACGTTCTTGCGCGTCTCGAAGTTCTGGGTCTCGACCTGGGACTGGGCGGAGGCGATGGCGCGGGTGACCATCTTGTTCTCGATCGGCACGTCGTCCGGCACGTTGGCCATGGCCATCACGCGCTCGACCATCTGCGCCTTGAACAGGCGCATCAGGTCGTCGCCGAGGGAGAGGTAGAAGCGGGACTCGCCCGGGTCGCCCTGACGGCCGGAACGGCCGCGGAGCTGGTTGTCGATGCGCCGGGACTCGTGGCGCTCGGTGCCCAGGACGTACAGCCCGCCGAGGTCCTTGACCTCCTCGAACTCCGCCTTCACGGCCTTCTCGGCACGCTCCAGGGCGCCGGGCAGGGCCGCGGCCCACTCCTCGACGTGCTCGACCGGGTCCAGACCCGCCTGGCGCAGCTCGGCCTCGGCGAGGTCGTCCGGGTTGCCGCCGAGCTTGATGTCCGTACCGCGACCGGCCATGTTCGTGGCGACCGTGACGGCGCCGCGGCGGCCGGCCTGGGCGACGATGCTGGCCTCGCGCTCGTGGTGCTTGGCGTTGAGGACCTCGTGCTGGACGCCGCGCTTGGAGAGCTGCTGCGAGAGGTACTCGGACTTCTCGACGGAGGTCGTGCCGACGAGGATCGGCTGACCCTTCTCGTGCTTCTCCGCGATGTCGTCGACGACGGCGGCGAACTTGGCGACCTCGGTCCGGTAGATCAGGTCGGACTGGTCCTTGCGGATCATCGGCCGGTTCGTCGGGATCGGGACGACGCCCAGCTTGTAGATCTGGTGGAACTCGGCGGCCTCGGTCATGGCCGTACCGGTCATGCCGGACAGCTTCGAGTACAGGCGGAAGAAGTTCTGCAGGGTGATCGTGGCGAGGGTCTGGTTCTCGTCCTTGATCGCCACCCCTTCCTTCGCCTCGATCGCCTGGTGCATGCCCTCGTTGTAGCGGCGGCCGGCGAGGATACGGCCGGTGTGCTCGTCGACGATCATGACTTCGCCGTCCATGACGACGTAGTCCTTGTCCTTCTTGAACAGTTCCTTCGCCTTGATGGCGTTGTTCAGGTAACCGACGAGCGGGGTGTTCACCGACTCGTAGAGGTTGTCGATGCCCAGCCAGTCCTCGACCTTGGCGACACCGGCCTCGTGGATGGCGACGGTGCGCTTCTTCTCGTCGACCTCGTAGTCGCCGGTCTCCTCGATGCCCTTGAGCGGGTTGCCGGGCTCGCCCTTGGAGAGGCGGGTGACGAGCTTGGCGAAGTCGCCGTACCACTTGGTCGCCTGGTCGGCCGGACCGGAGATGATCAGCGGCGTACGGGCCTCGTCGACGAGGATGGAGTCGACCTCGTCGACACAGGCGAAGTTGTGGCCGCGCTGGACGAGCTCGTCCTTGGACCACGCCATGTTGTCGCGGAGGTAGTCGAAGCCGAACTCGTTGTTCGTGCCGTAGGTGATGTCGCAGTTGTACTGCTCGCGGCGCTGGGCCGGCGTCATGTTGGCGAGGATGCAGCCGATGCTCAGACCGAGGAACTGGTGCACCCGGCCCATCAGCTCGGAGTCGCGCTCGGCCAGGTAGTCGTTGACCGTGATCAGGTGCACGCCCTTGCCGGACAGCGCGTTGAGGTACGCCGGGAGGGTACCGACGAGGGTCTTGCCCTCACCGGTCTTCATCTCGGCGACGTAGCCGAGGTGGAGCGCGGCGCCACCCATCAGCTGGACGTCGTAGTGACGCTGACCGAGGACGCGCTTGGCGGCCTCGCGCACCGTCGCGAACGCCTCGGGCATCAGGTCGTCGAGGCTCTCGCCGTCGGCGTACCGCTGCTTGTACTCCTCGGTGAGCGCCCGCAGGTCGGCGTCGGAGAGGTTGACGAAGTCCTCTTCGATGGAGTTGACCTGGTCCGCGATGCGGTGCAGTTTGCGCAGGATCTTGCCTTCGCCTGCACGCATGAGCTTGTTGAAGACGGACACTGAGGCTGGTCTCCTTGCCGGTCGGGCCTGGCACTGGGTCTTGTGAAGGACGCGAGCGCGGGCACGGCAGGTGGTCCCCACCGTAACGGCCATCGTAAGCGAGACCGCCCGCGCAGAGGGAGGCCCGCAGTGCCGGAGCCGTACGTGCGCCCGGAAAGAGAACGCCCGAGGTGGGCGGAAGGTGCCGCCCCACCCGAAAAGTGTTCGCTTCCGGTCCGCGCGGTCACCACAATCCCGGCATGGATCCCATCACCCTCACCACGGACCGTCTCCGACTGCGCGCCTTCGTCCCCGAGGACGTCGACGCGGTGTACGCCGTCTGCCAGGACCCGGACATCCAGCGCTGGACCGTCGTCCCCTCCCCGTACAAGCGCGAGGACGCCGAGCTCTTCGTCCAGCGGCTGGCGCCGGACGGCTGGCGCGACGACACGGAGTACGCGTTCGCCGTCGAACCGGTCGCCGGCGGCCCGCTGCTCGCCGCGGCCTCACTGATCAGTCGCGGCCAGGGCGTCTGGGAGGTCGGCTACTGGCTGGCGCCGGCACATCGCGGCGCCGGCCACATGACGGAGACCGTCCGGGCCCTCGCCCACTGGGCCTTCACCGGCCTCGGCTGCACCCGCCTGGTGTGGCGCGCCGAGGTCGGCAACGCCGGCTCGCGCGCGGTGGCCGAGCGGGTCGGCTTCGTCATGGAGGGCGCCCAGCGCGCCGCCCTGGCCAACAAGGGCACGCTCAGGGACGCCTGGATCGCCGCCCTGCTGCCCTCCGACTTCGGCCTGCCCAGCCCCCTCCCCTACCTCCCGGCCCGCGACCTGCCGTCCAGCGCCGCCTAGGACCTGCCGTCCGGTGCCACCCAGGCGGTGCCCTGCCGGTCGGCAGGACACCCCTAGGGCCTGTCGTCACATTCCCGTCGTCGCCCGCGGGGCAGACGGGAAT
>NZ_JBHJQI010000111.1:0-28727 GCF_042262805.1 Streptomyces sp. NPDC056361 | reverse complement strand
GCCCCGGCCCTCCGCCGTGTCACCGGTCCCGACCTACCGACCCCTGCGGGGTCCGGGTGGCAGCGCCGCCTGCGTGTGTCCGGGGGCGTGCGGCTGCGGGTGCTGCGCCGACCACGCCGCCGGGTACGCCGACGCGTGCCGGTGCCCCTGCCCGTACCCGCCGGTGCCGAAGGCCCGGAAGGTCAGCTCCTCCTCGCCGCTGCGGTCGCCCGGCAGCGTGCGGAACGACCTGCGGTACTCCGAGAGCAGGGCGTCGTAGATCGGCGTGGGCGAACCGCCCGCCGTGACGTCCTGCGCGGGGCGCATGGCCGGGATCTGACTCGGATACGGCTGGAGGAAGGGGTCGTATGCGTGCACGTACGTGCCAACGACCCCGCCGCCCGTCGGATGCGGGCGGCTCTCCGAAAGAGGCGCCCGCCGGGGGCGCGGCACGGTCGGGCCCTTGGGTCCCGCAGGGTGTCCGGCGTCCGCCGGTCCGGTCGGTGTGCCGGGGACCCGCGCCCGCTCTATGGCCGGCCGGCCGTCCTCCATCAGGTCCCGGCCAGCGGCATCGCGGCGGCCACCAGGCGGCCGTTCGCGGCCGCCTTCTCCAGGGCGTCGCGCAGCAGGTCCTCGCGGGGCTGCTGGCCGATCGAGCCGACGGGGGCGGCGAAGACCAGGACGGTGTGCGACTTGTTGGCGGCCGCCCGCCAGCCGTCGGTGACCTGGAGCGGCTGGTGCGCCTGCCACCAGGCCGCCTGGCCGGCGCCGCCGGGTCCCGGCTGGAGCACGGAGTGCAGCTGGCCCATGGCGACCAGGACCGACCAGCCCGGCAGCACCGCGGGCTTCTCGTGGAGGTCCATCACCTGCTGGAAGCCCTGGTCGGCCAGGAGCGGCAGGAACTCGTCGGTGAGGCCGTCCGAACCCGGACGGGCCACCGGCGCGGTCGGCTCCACGACCAGCGCCGGGTGCAGCTCGCCGTCGATCAGGACGAGACCGCTGGTGACCCCGAGCACGGCCTGCTCGGGGTGGGCGGCGGTCAGCGCGTCGGCGGTGTCCGAGGCCGTGATGGAGGCGACGGCGCCCTGGAGCTGCTCCTCGGCGACGCGGACGACCTGCGACGGAATGCAGCTGGCGTGGGCGAACGCGAGGACCGCGGTCTCGTCGCCGACGAACAGCACCGTGCTGGTGCGCTCCTGCTCGGAGTCGCCGGGCGTGCGGCAGGAGGTGCAGTCGTAGCTGCCCGGGGCGTTGTCGCCGGCGAGCAGCCGGTCCGCTTCTTCGTCGCCGATCTCGGCGCGTACGTCCTCGCTGACGTCGAGCATGCGCGGCACGGGGGGCTCCCTGGACTCGGTACGGAGGGGACGCAGGGCTGTTCCCGTGCGTCTCATGACGAGTTCAACGGGTCAGGCTCGGCCGGGGTCACGCGCGGAAGCGGGGCAACTTGGCACCGGCGCGTGCGCGGCGGTCCCCGCGGGTCCGGTGACTCCGACCGGGTGGGGTGTGAACAGCGTTCCGCGCGGCACGGGCCGGGGGCGCCGGGCGGCTGCCTAGCCTGCCCCGATGTCGAAGATCCGATTTTGGACAGCCGGTTCCCTCGTGGCGGCGTCCGCGGCCGCGCTCCTGACGCTGGCCCCGGCACCCGCCCGGGCCCGGGACGCGGCCGACGCGGTCGGGGGCCGGGCCGGCACGGTCGCGGCCGGGTCCGGCGCGGTCAGGGACGCGCCCGGCGCCGTCGGGGACGCACCCGAGGAGCTCCGGGACGTGCCGGACGCGCTCAGGGACGTGCCCGAGGCGCTCCGGGACGTGCCCGACGCGGCGCGGGAGGCGTCCGCCGCGCTCCTCGAGGTGTCGGACGCGCTCCGGGGGGCCGCTTCGCTGCCCTCGTACGCCTGCGCCCGGGACCAGTGGCCGTGGGGGTGCGTCGCCGAGTGCGAGTCCAGCGGGCGCTGGAACGTCAACACCGGCAACGGCTTCTACGGCGGCCTCCAGTTCTGGCAGCCGACCTGGGTGGAGCACGGCGGGCTGCGGTACGCCCGCCGCGCCGACCTGGCGACGCGGCCGCAGCAGATCAACGTCGCGGAGGAGGTGCTCCGCACCCAGGGGTGGGGTGCCTGGCCCGTCTGCTCCAAGCGGTACGGACTGAGCGGGCGCGTCCACACCGTGCAGGTCGGCGACACGCTCGGCTCGATCGCCCGCCGGTTCGCGATCAAGGGCGGCTGGCAGGCGCTGTACGCGGCGAACCGGAACCTGATCGGTCCCGATCCGAACCGGATCGTCGTCGGCACCATGCTGCGGATCGCACCGCTCTGACGCTCCCGGGCGCCGTCGTCAGCCCGGCTCGGTCGGCTCCCCGCTCCACACCAGGGAGCCGCGCCGCAGCTCGTGGACGACCGTGCCCGGCGGAAGGCCGTCCGGTACCCGCTGCTCGGCCAGGACCACGGCCGCGCCCTCCCGTACGGCGAGCGCCGCGAGCAGCCGGTACGTACGGGCCGCGATCGGCCCGGCCAGGCCGAGGGACGGCTCGTCGACCAGCACCACGCGCGCGGGTGCGAGCAGGGCGCGGGAGAGCGCCAGCATCCGGCGTTCCCCGCCCGAGAGGGTGCCGGCGGTGCGGGACAGCAGGGGGAGGAGTTCGGGGTACGGGGCGGGGTCGGCGGCGGTGCGGCCGGGCGCGGCCAGCGCGAGGTTGTCGGCGACGGTGAGCCCCTCGTACACCGCCCTGAGGTCCGGTACGAGGCACAGCCCGCGGCGGGCCCGCTCGTGCGCCGAGAGCCGCGTCACGTCCACGTCCCGCCAGAGCACCCGGCCGGCGGAGAGCCGCACCGTGCCGGCCAGGGCGCGCAGCGCGGTCGTCCGGCCCGCGCCGTTGCGGCCGAGGAGCACGGTCACGGTCCCGGCGGGCACCGGGAGGTGCAGTCCGTGCAGGGCCTCCAGGGGGCCGTAGCGGACGCGGGCGGCGCGCAGCGCGATCTCGACGCTCACGACAGGATCCGGCCGCCTTCCATGGTGTGCACCGTGTGGGCGATCCCCCGGACGAGGTCCGGGTCGTGCTCGACGACCAGGACCGTCAGGCCGT
This sequence comes from Streptomyces sp. NPDC056361, assembly GCF_042262805.1. Taxonomy (NCBI): domain Bacteria; kingdom Bacillati; phylum Actinomycetota; class Actinomycetes; order Kitasatosporales; family Streptomycetaceae; genus Streptomyces; species Streptomyces sp. NPDC056361. Next base: position 25,669 of record NZ_JBHJQI010000111.1, on the reverse strand, counting down.
CCGCCGCGAGGGCGGCCAGGAGCCGGGCGAGGGCGGCCGTCTCGGCGGCGTCGAGCCCGGCGGCCGGTTCGTCGAGCAGGAGCGTGTGCGGCTGCCCCGCGAGGGCGCGGGCCAGTTCCACCCGGCGCAGGGTCCCCGTGGGCAGGTCCGCCGCCGCCCGGTGCCGTACCGGCCCGGCGAGCCCGGCCAGCCGCAGGCTCCGCTCCACCGCCGCCGAGCCCCCGCGCACATGGCCCCGCTCCTCGCCGAGGCGCACGTTCTCCTCGACCGTCAGCGACGGGAAGACGGCCAGCCGCTGGAACGTCCTGGCGATGCCGAGACGGGTCCTCGCGTGGGCGGAGCGGGCCGTGATGTCCCTGCCGTCGAGGGTGATCCGCCCCTCGCGTGGCCGCAGGGTCCCCGCGAGGCAGTCGAACAGGGTGCTCTTGCCGGCGCCGTTGGGGCCGACGAGCGCGGTCACGCACGCGGGCCGGAGGTCGAGCGTGACGCGGGAGAGGGCGGTGGTCCCTCCGGGATACGTGAGGGTGAGGTCGTGCGCGCGGAGTCGCGGCGCGCGTCCGGGGGAGCCCGGCCGGCCCCCGGCGGAACCGGGTTCGCCCGCCGCACCGGCCGTGCGGGGGGCGGACGGCGGCGCGGCCCGTCCCGGGGGTGGTCCGGATTCGTCGTCGGCCGGTCGTGTGTCGGCGGGGACGGCCCTGGTCGCGGGTGGCTCGACACCGTCGCCGGCGGGTCGTGTGCGGTCGGGGACAGGCCTGGTCGCGGTGGGTGTGGGGCCTTCGGTGACCGGTTGGGTGCCGACCGGTCCGGAGCCGGGCGGGCGGGGGCCGGCCAGGCCGGCCACGGCGGGGCGAGTGCCTGCGGGGCGAGCGCCGGCCGGTCGAGTGCCCGCCGCGGGGGGCCGTGGGTGCCGCCGGGATGCCGGGCCGGAGGGCAGCAGGGTCGTCAGCGGTGGGATGCGGCCGGTCAGGGTCGCGAGGAGGCCGATGAAGGCGGCGGCGACGCCGGCGTGGGGGCCGGCGTCGAGGGTGACGAGGAGCGCGGCGGCGGCGAGGGGGGTGAGGAGGCTGTCGGCTCCGAGGACGAGGACGGCGGCGAACCACAGGAGGCCGCGGACGGGGTCGTAGGCCTCCGGGTCGAAGGCGCGCAGGCCCATGCCGAGGAGTCCGCCGCCGAGCGCGGCGAGCGCGGAGCCGAGGACGAAGGCGAGGAGTTTGAGGCCGGGCACGGGGACGCCCGCCGCCTCGGCGCCCGGCTCGTGGTCCCGGAGGGCGGCGAGGGCGCGGCCGGTGCGGCCCCGGCGCAGGACGGCCACCAGGGCCAGGCAGCAGGCGAGGACGACCAGCTCCACGGCGTAGTAGGCGCGGTCGTCGGAGAGGCCCGCGGGGCGGTCGAGGGAGAGGCCGGCCGTCGCGTACGGCTGGGTGAGGACGAAGCGGCTGACGGCCACCCCGACGGCGAGGGTCGCGAGCGCCAGGGCGAGGCCGTGCCGCCGGATCGCCGGCCAGCCGGTGACCAGGCCCACCACGGCCACCATCGGGACCGCGAGGCACAGGGCGGCCAGGGCGGGCATGCCGCCGGTGGCGAGCAGGGCCGTGAACAGGGCGCCGAGGCCCGCGTACGCCGCCTGGCCGAGGGCGATCTGGCCGCCCCGGCCCGCCACCACGACGAGGGACAGCAGGATCACGGCGAGCGCGGGGACCTGGACGGCCGTCCGGAGGTCGGAGCCGGCGAAGCCGAGGGGGAGGAGGAAGAGGACGCCGACGACGAGCCACAGGCCGCCCGGTACGCGTCCCCCGGGCACCGGGGGCGGCAGCGCGTCCCGGCCCTTGCCGCCGACGCCCGGCAGGACGAGCGCGGCCACGAGGAGCGCCACCACGAACAGGTTCGCGCCGACGGCCTGCACGAGCGGCCCGGCCCAGCCCTCCGGGTGCAGCCGGGTCAGCTGGGCCTGGGCGACGCCGATGGCGAGCGCCGATGCCACCGCGACCGGCAGCGACCGCATCCGGGCGATCACCGCGACCGCGATCACCTCGATGACGAGCAGCGGCATCCCGTACGGGTCGAGCCGTACGTAGGGGGCGAGGAGCACTCCGGTGAGCCCCGCCGTGAACGAGCCGAAGGCCCAGCCGGCCGCCGCGACCCGGTCGGCGTCGATCCCCGAGAGGACCGCGAGCGGCCGGTTGTCGACCACTGCCCGCAGCTCACGGCCGAAGGCGGTCCACCGGGTCACCGCCCCCACCAGGCAGGCGAGGGCCACCGCCGCCCCGAGCTGCGCCCACGGGTCGTCGCCGAGCAGCACCGGGGCGTCGTCCCGGGCGCCGGGGCCCCACAGGAGCACCGCCGTGCCCACGAGGAGGACGAAGACGCCGATGGAGGCGACCAGGGTCCGGGCCGGGTTCGAGCCGAGGAGGGCGAGGGGCCGGAACACGCCGCGCTCCAGGACGAGGCCGATCACGGGGGCGACCACGAGGAGGGTGACCAGGGCTCCGAGGGGCAGCGGCCAGCCCCACTCGACCACCAGCTGCCGCAGGACGTACGCGCAGATCATGGCCACGGCGCCGTGGGCGAGGTTGAGCACCCCCGTCGCCCGGTGGGTGACGACGAGGCCGATGCCGGTGAGCGCGGCGGCGCTGCCGATCGCGAGGCCGGCGAGCGTCAGCTCGTACGTCAGGGAGGCCACGGTTCACACACCGGACAGGGGGCGAGTTCCGCGGCACCCGCCTCCGTCGCCTCCGCCCGGCCCGCCACCAGCGGGCAGTCCGGGCGGTGCGCGAGGGTCCCGCCGGGCACCCGGAGCGGTGGACCGTCCGAGGAGGGCGGGGGAGGCTCCTCCGGGTCGGGCGGGGCCGGTTCCGCGGGGCGTGCGGGAAGCAGCGCCGCCGCCGCGGCGAGGACCGCGCCCGCCACGATCAGGGCCGCCCCGGGGACCGTGCACGAGGCCAGGTAGGGCAGCTGCCGTTCGGCGAACCGTTCGCCGGAGATCCCGTACCAGCCGAGGACGCACAGGACCGCGCCGGCGGCGGCCGAGGTGAGGCCGCTCCACTGCAGGGTCCGGGATGTCGGCACGGGGGCCTCCCTCGTCTCGCGCCATGCCCCGAGCGGTCCGCCTTTTCCTTGCACTATGCCCCGATCCGTCCCACTCTGGAAGCATCAGTCCTGCGGTGCGGAGCGACACCCGGTGGTGAGCCAGATGGTCCTCGTACGACGAGGTGGGCGCCCCCGCCTCGCGGCCCTCGCGGCCGCCGCCGTCCTGGTGCTCGCCCCCGCCGTCGCGGCCTGCTCCGACGGCGGGAACGGCGGATACGACGGCGGGACGTCGTCCGCGCCGTCCTCGGCGGCCGTCGGACCCGACGATCCGGTCGCCGCCAAGGCGGAGATCACCAAGAACTGGACGGCGTTCTTCGACCCGAAGACCCCCGTGGCCGAGAAGGCGGCGCTCCTGGAGAACGGGGAGCAGATGCGGCCGGTCCTGGCCGCCTTCGCCGGCGACAAGAACGCGGCCATGACCTCGGCGAAGGTCACCGGGATCGCGTTCACCTCCGCCACCGACGCGAACGTCACCTACGACCTGCTGGTCGGCGGAAACCCGGCCCTGTCCGGCTCCCAGGGCACCTCGATCCTCCAGGACGGCACCTGGAAGGTCTCCGTGAAGACCCTGTGCGGCCTGGTCGAGCTGAGCGGTGTCACCGTTCCGGGCTGCTGAGGCGGTCGCGGCGCTGCTCCTGGCCGCGCTGCTCGCGCTCCTGGCGGGGTGCGGCAGCCGGCTCCCGGAGCGCGCCTTCGAGACGCGGCCCACCGCCACCCCCTCCGGCGGTGAGCCGCTCCGCGTCGGGATCATCACGAGCGCCACCAGCCCCGTCGGCGGCGAGGCGTTCACCGGGCCGCGCGACGGAGCCCGCGCCTACTTCGACGCCCTGAACGCGCGCGGCGGCCTCGACGGGCGCCGGATCGAGGTCGAGACCTGCGACGACGGCGGCAGCGGCGTCGGCGACAACGCGTGCGTGCACCGGCTGCTCGACGAGCGCCGGGTCTTCGCCCTCGTCGCCACCACCGCCCTGGACTACGCGGGCGCACCGCTCGTCGCCCGGGCCGGCGTCCCCGACGTCGGCGGGCAGCCCCTGACGCCCGCGTACGACACGTACCCCCACCTCTACGGGATCTACGGCAGCTCCGCCCCGCGCACCGGCGGGAAGCCCGGCTGGGACGGGACGCTGTACGGCGGCACCGAGGTCTACCGCTGGTTCGAGAAGGAGAAGGGCGCCAGGACCGCCGCCGTCGTCTCGTACAACCAGGCCGCGTCCACCGCGTACGCCCGGCTGATCGCGGACGGGCTGCGCGCCGAGGGCTACCGGGTCGTCGACGAGCAGGTGGACTTCGCCCTGCCCAACTTCCGCGCGGTCGCCGCCGATCTGCGCGACCGGCACGTCGACGTCCTCTTCGACGCGATGGACACCCACGGCAACGTGCGGCTCTGCGAGGCGATGGAGACGCTCGGGGTACGGGTCGCCGCGAAGGTCACCAACGTGCAGAACTGGTCCTCTACCGTCGCCCGCGACTACGCGCGCGCCCCCGGCTGCCGGAACGCCCTGTGGGTGACGGGCGCCAGCCGCAACTACGAGGACACCGGGCACCCCGCCGTCCGCGAGTTCCGCGCGGCCATGGGGCGGCGGCCGCTCTCCCAGTGGCAGTTGGAGGGATGGGCGGCGGCCATGTGGTTCACCGACGCGGCCCGCTCCTGCCTCGCCGGGGACGGCCTCACGCGCGCGTGCGTCGAGGAGTTCGTCACCCGCCCGGAGCCGTACACGGCGCGGGGACTGCTGCTCCCCGTCCGCTTCGAGCACCTGGACCGGCCACCCGCCACCCGCAACACCTGTCTGTCCGTGGCCCGTTGGGAGGACGGCCGGGGCTGGGTGAGCCAGGGCGAGATGACGCGGAACTGCGCGACCGTGCCCCAGCTCGGCTACCGCCCGTGAGGACCCGCCTTTCCGCCCCGGCAGTACAGTCACGGGCGACCGAACGAAATGACTGACCGGGGGGAACCGGCGGCGCCATGCGTATTTCCTTTCTGCTCCACAACGGCTATCACTACGGCGGCACGATCCGGACCACGTTCACGCTCGCCGAGCAACTGGCGGACCGCCACGAGGTCGAGATCGTCTCGGTGTTCCGCCACCGCGACCGCCCGCTCCTGGGCCTGCCCTCGGGGGTGACGCTGCGCCACCTCGTCGACCTGCGCAAGGACAGCCCCGGATACGACGGCGACCACCCCGACTTCCACCGCCCCGCCGTGGTCTTCCCGCGCGGCGACGGACGCTGGAGGCAGTACAGCGCGCTGACCGACGCGCGGATCGGGGAACACCTGGGCGGGGTCGAGGCCGACGTCCTCGTCGCCACCCGGCCCGGACTCAACGTGCACCTCGCCCGGCAGGCCCGGCGGGGGCCGGTCCTCATCGGGCAGGAGCACCTGATACTGGACGGCCACACCTACCGGCTGCGCCGGGACATCGCCCACGAGTACGCGCTCCTCGACGCCGTCACGACCGTCACCGAGGCCGACGCCCGCGCCTACCGGAAGCTGGACCTGCCCGGCGTGCGCGTCGAGTCCGTGCCCAACAGCGTGCCCGCGCCCGCGGTGCCGCCCGCCGACCCCGCGGCGAAGACCGTCGTCGCGGCCGGCCGGCTGACCCGCGTCAAGCGCTACGACGTCCTGATCGACGCCTTCGCCGAGGTGGCGGCCGACCACCCCGACTGGAAGCTGCGGATCTACGGCACCGGCGACGCCGTCCAGGACCTCAAGGGTCCGCTGGCCCGCCGGATCGAGGAGCGGGGCCTCGGCGGACAGGCCTTCCTCATGGGGTCGGTGACCCCGATGGAACCGGAGTGGGCCAAGGGCTCGATCGCCGCGGTGACCTCGCAGCGGGAGTCCTTCGGCATGACGATCGTGGAGGCGATGCGCTGCGGCCTCCCGGTGGTCTCCACCGACTGCCCGCACGGGCCGCGCGAGATCATCGAGGACGGGGTCGACGGGCGGCTGGTGCCGGTCGACGACACCGCCGCGTTCGCGCGGGCGCTGCGCGGTCTCGTCGAGGACGACGAACTGCGCGCCAAGACCGCGCGGGCCGCGCTCGCCGCCTCCGAGCGCTTCGACCCGGACCGGATCGCGGCCCGGCACGAGGCGCTCTGGACGGAGCTCGTCGCCCGGGGCGCGAGCCGGCGCACCCACTCCGCGGGACGGGCGGCGATCCACCGCGCGGTGGGCCGGGTCGTCGACGCCGTCTACGCGCAGAAGGCGAGGGCCGGCCGGATCGTGCGCCGCTTCCGCTGACACGGAAGACCGCCCCGGGGGCCGGGGAACGCGGACCGTAACTGTCCGCGAGGGCTGGCAGACTCGGGGACATGTTGGAGACCTCCGCACGACTGCTGCGTCTGCTCTCGCTGCTCCAGGCCCACCGGGAGTGGTCGGGACCCGATCTCGCCGAGCGGCTCGGGGTGACCGCGCGCACCGTCCGGCGGGACGTCGACCGGCTGCGGGAGCTCGGCTACCCCGTGCACGCCAGCCCCGGCACCGGCGGCGGCTACCAGCTCGGGGCCGGGGCCGAGTTGCCGCCGCTGCTCCTCGACGACGAGGAGGCGGTGGCGGTCGCGGTCGGTCTGCGCGCCGCCGCGGGGCAGGGCGTCGAGGGCATCGGCGAGAGCTCCGTACGCGCGCTGGCCAAGCTGGAGCAGGTCCTGCCGGGTCGGCTGCGGCGCCGGATCTCGGCGCTCAACGCCTTCACGGTGCCGATGATGCGCACCCCGAGGGAGCGGGTCGACCCGGCGGTCCTCACCGAGCTGGCCAACGCCTGCCGGGACAGCGAGCGGCTCCGCTTCGCCTACCGCGACCACGGCGGCGCGGCCACCCGAAGGACCGTCGAACCGCACCGCCTGGTGTGCACGGAGCGGCGCTGGTACCTGGTCGCCTGGGACGTGGACCGGGACGACTGGCGCACGTTCCGGGTCGACCGGATCGAGCCGACACCGCCGCACGGCCCCCGCTTCCCGCCCCGCGAGCCGCCGGCCGACGACCTGGCGGCCTATGTCTCGAAGGGCGTGTCGAGCACCGCGTACGCGGCGGAGGCCACGGTCCGGCTGCTCGTGCCGCTCACCGAGGCCGCCTCGGTCGTCGGCCCGATGGACGGCACCCTGGAGGCCGAGGGCGAGGGGAGCTGCCTGCTGCGGACCGGGGCGCACAACCTGGACGTGATGGTGGTCCACGTGTCGATGATGGGCCTCGACTTCGAGGTGGTGGAGCCGCCGGAGCTCACGGACCGGGTCCGCGCGCTCAGGGACCGGTTGTCCCGTGCTCTGGACCGGACGGAACGCCGGTCGGCGGGGGGCTCGTGATCCGCATCCGCTCGTAGTCGGCGAACTCCGGGTGGTGCAGGTCGAAGGCGGGCGCCTCGGAGCGGATCCGCGGCACGGCGTCGAAGTTGTGCCGCGGCGGAGGGCAGGAGGTCGCCCACTCCAGGGAGCGCCCGAAGCCCCACGGGTCGTCGACGTCGACCTTCGCGCCGTACCGCCAGGTCCGCCAGACGTTGTAGAGGAACGGCAGGGTGGAGGCGCCGAGCAGGAAGGCGCCGATCGTCGACAGGGTGTTGAGGGCCGTGAAGCCGTCCGCGGCCAGGTAGTCGGCGTACCGCCGGGGCATGCCCTCCGCGCCGAGCCAGTGCTGCACCAGGAACGTCAGGTGGAAGCCGGTGAACAGGGTCCAGAAGTGGATCTTCCCGAGCCGCTCGTCGAGCATCCGGCCGGTGAACTTCGGCCACCAGAAGGAGAAGCCGGCGAAGGTCGCGAAGGCCACCGTGCCGAAGACCGTGTAGTGGAAGTGCGCCACGACGAAGTACGAGTCGGTGACGGGGAAGTCCATCGGCGGCGAGGCGAGGATCACCCCGGTCAGCCCGCCGAAGAGGAACGAGACCAGGAAGCCGACGGACCACAGCATGGGGGTCTCGAAGGAGAGCGAGCCCCGCAGCATCGTTCCGGTCCAGTTGAAGAACTTCACGCCGGTCGGCACCGCGATGAGGAACGAGAGCATCGAGAAGAACGGCAGCAGCACCGCGCCCGTCGCGAACATGTGGTGGGCCCAGACCACCACCGAGAGGCCGGTGATCGCCATGGTGGCGGCGACCAGCGTCGTGTAGCCGAAGATCGGCTTGCGGGCGAAGACCGGGATGATCTCGCTGATGATCCCGAAGAACGGCAGCGCGATGATGTAGACCTCGGGATGGCCGAAGAACCAGAAGAGGTGCTGCCACAGCAGCGCCCCGCCGTTCTCGGGCTGGAAGACCACGGAGCCGAGGCGCCGGTCGGCCTCCAGGACGAGCAGCGCCGCCGCGAGCACCGGGAACGCGACGATCACCAGGACCGCGGTGAACAGGACGTTCCAGGTGAAGATCGGCATCCGGAACATGGTCATGCCCGGCGCCCGCATCCCGACGATGGTCGCGAGGAAGTTGACCGAGGTCAGGATGGTGCCGAAACCGGAGAGTGCCAGGCCCATGATCCACAGGTCGACGCCGGCGCCGGGGGAGCGCTCCAGGCTGTTGAGCGGGGCGTACGCGGTCCAGCCGAAGGCGGCCGGGCCGGTCGGCGTGAGCAGCGAGCCGACCACCATCAGGCCGCCGAAGAGGAACAGCCAGTACGAGAACATGTTGAGCCGCGGGAAGGCCACGTCGGGCGCGCCGATCTGGAGCGGCACGAGTTCGTTGGCGAAGCCGGCGAACGTGGGCGTGGCGAAGAGCAGCAGCATGATCGTGCCGTGCAGGGTGAACGCCTGGTTGTACTCCAGGTTCGAGACGAGCTGGAGTCCGGGGCGGGCGAGCTCGGCCCGCATCAGCATCGCCATGAGCCCGGCCAGGAGGAAGAAGAGGAACGCGGTGGCCAGATAGAGGTGGCCGATTTTCTTGTGGTCGGTCGTGGTGGCCCAGTCGATCAGGATGCGGCCGTGCCGCTGCCGGGTCGATTCGGCGGTCGCGGTCGCTGTCCCGTTGCCCATCGCTGCCTCCGGCTCGCCGTCCTCCCGGCTCCGCGTCTCCGGGCGTTCGGTCAGCGTAAGCATTCTGTAAGGGAACAGTGGGCGGCTCGCGTGCGCGTCGCCGCCGCAATTCGGCGCGGGAACACGGGAACGGGAAATTGCGTATGCCCGGTCGGCCGCTCCCTCGGGCTTCACGGGAACTTCCGGACGGTCTTCGGAATTGCCGGAGAAACGGCCGGAAATGGCCCCTTCGAGTGACGCCCGGCGTGTCAAACATATGTCGAGAACTTGTGACACAAGCGTGACCGCCAAGGGACTAACGTGAGGTCCATGTCACCCACATCACGCACTCCCGAACCGCCCCGCGACGCTCCCGAGTCCTATGTGGGCCTCGACGCGGAAGGCGCCGAGCAGCTCGCCAGGGCGCGCGGCTGGAGGGTCGTCAGGTCCCTGCCGCCCGGCTCGATCGTCACCATGGAGTACCTGTCCGGGCGGATCAACTTCGAGGTCGAGGACGGGTCCGTCACCCGCTGCTGGCTCGGCTGACGGCACCTCACCGCACACGGAAGGGCCCCGGCCGATGTGGCCGGGGCCCTTCTCGTACGGCGTGAGGCGTCAGCCGCGGGTCGCCGGGGCGCGCCGACCGCCGGCCACCCCCACGGGCTCGCGGACCGGCTCGCGGGCCGGCTCGTCGGTCCCGGACGGACGCGGCGGGAAGAACCCCGGGCGCGGGCCTCCGGAGGCCACGGGCAGCGACGGCACGAGACGGCGGCGGTCCCGCAGCCGCTCCCGCGCACGGTCCCGTGCGGCGAGGATCCAGGACTCCACCACGGCGAGGAACGGCTCGCACCACGGCAGCGCGAGCAGGACGAGGAGTCCGGCGGCCCAGCCGAGCAGGACGTCGCTCAGCCAGTGCGTGCCCAGGTAGACGGTGGTGAGGCCCACGCCGAGCGCGACCACCGCGGACAGCGCGGACAGGTAGCGCCGGGCCCGCGGGGTGGTCGCCAGGTAGGCGAGGATGCCCCAGGTCACGACCGCGTTGGCGGTGTGACCCGAGGGGAATATGTCGCCGCCGGCGAACAGCTCGGCGGAGCCGACCTGGGTCGCGTAGTGGGGGCCGAGACGGCCGAGTCCGAGTTTGACCGCGCCCACCGAGACGTTCAGCAGCAGGAGGGCGGCGCCGAGACACAGCAGCGGCCGCAGGGTGTGCTGGCGCCAGGAGCGCCAGCCCAGCCACGCGGCCACCATGACGGCCGTGGGGCCGCGCTGACCGAGGACGACGTAGTAGTCGAGGAATCCGTGGATCTCGGGCCACTGCTGGTACGGCCGGAAGAGCATGATCTTCCAGTCGAGGGTCACCAGCCAGGTCGACAGCAACACGGCCACGACGATGGCGAGATAGAACGCCGACGTCCCGCCGAAGAGGGCGAGACGCGTGCGGGTCATCCGCGGGACCTCTATCTTCGGCGGTTCCGGCTCCCGGTCCAGCCGGGCAAAGATGTCGGTACGCACCCAATCGACGTTACAGGGAGTGAGAAGCAGACCCGGTCGTTCCGGTGCCTTCGTGATGACCATGTGATGTGGAGTAGGTCTCAGTGAGTGGTCTATTCCAGACGTCCGTCGGTAAATCAGATGACCTTCCTCCCTATTGTCGTAGGGGTCGATTTCGGAAGAGTGTTTGAACGCGAAGGAATTTCCCCAAACAGGCGTCCGTACGGAATTCCATGCGACGCGCGGACCCCCCGGAGTGGCGTACGCCACACCCCGAGGCCCGCCGGGGTGAGAGCTGCACCACGCGCTCGGGGCTTGAACTCGCGTACGCTGACGGCTCGCTCGCCCGTCGATGCCGGGCCGCCCCAGGGGCATACGCCCTGGTCCGGGGCCCGCCGAGCGCGAGAGCTGCACTGGGAGGTACGCACATGTCGTGGACGAAAACGGCCCAAGGACTCCGTGCCGCAACAACCGGCAGGGGCACCAACCGCTGGGTCGTCCTCGTCGTCCTCTGCGTCAGCCTCCTGCTGGTCGCCCTCGACGCGACCATCCTCCACGTCGCCGTCCCCTCGCTCACCGAGGACCTGCGCCCCAGCTCCACCGCGCTGCTGTGGATCGTCGACGCCTATCCGCTGATCTGCGCCTCGCTGCTGATCCTCTTCGGCACCCTCGGGGACCGGGTCGGACGACGGAGGGTGCTCCTCCTCGGCTACGCGCTCTTCGGCATCGCCTCGGCCGTCGCCGCCCTCGCCACCGAACCCTCGGTCCTCATCGCGGCCCGCGCGCTGCTGGGCGTCGGCGGCGCGATGATCATGCCCGCGACGCTCTCCATCCTCCGGGCGGTCTTCCCCGACCGGCGGGAGCGCGCCACCGCCATCGGCATCTGGACCGCGGTCGCCGCGGTCGGCGCCGCCACCGGACCGGTGCTCGGCGGCTTCCTCGTCGAGCACTACTGGTGGGGCTCCGTCTTCCTCATCAACATCCCGCTGATGGCACTCATCCTGCCGCTCGGCCGCCGGCTCCTCCCCGAGTCCCGGGGCGGCTCCGACGGCCCCTGGGACGTCCTCGGCGCGCTCATGGCCGCGGCCGGCGTCCTCGGCTGCGTCCTCGGCGTCAAGCGCGCCGGGGCGGGCGATCCGCTGCTCGCCCTCCCGACCGCGGGGCCGCTGCTCGTCGGCGCCGCGCTCCTCGTCCTCTTCGTACGGCGGCAGAAGCGGCGCCCGCACCCGCTGATCGACCTGCGGCTGTTCTCCCGGGCCGCCTTCACCACCTCGGTCGGCTGCATCGTCATCGGCATGCTGGCCCTGGTCGGCCTGGAGCTCATCGCCGTCCAGTACCTCCAGCTGGTCCTCGGGCTCAGCCCCCTGGAGACCGGCCTCCGGCTCCTCCCGCTCACCTTCGCCGCCATGGCCGCCGGCGCCACCGGCTCGTACACCCTCCGCAGGATCGGGCCGCGCCGGATGGTCGGCTGGGGCTTCGTCCTCACCGCCGCCGCCGTGCTGCTGCTCACCCTCATGGGACAGGACGACCGGCCTCTGCTGCTCACGGTGGGCTTCGTGCTGCTCGGCTTCGGCCTGCAGACCACGCTCTTCTCGGCGTACGAGTCGATGCTCAGCGAGGCCCCGCCGCAGAGCGCGGGCGGAGCGGCGGCGATCGGCGAGACCTCGTACCAGCTCGGCGCCGGCATGGGCATCGCCCTGCTCGGCAGTGTGATGAACGCGGCCTACGCGCCCGGGCTCGCGGGGGTCCCCGGGGTGCCCGCGGAGGCGAGCCGGGCCGCGGCGAACTCGCTCGGCGAGGCCTACAAGGTCGCCGACCAGCTCGGCGGCACGGCCGGTGACGCCCTGCACCAGGCGGCCCGCCACTCCTTCGTGAACGGCCTGCACGTCACGCTCTGCGTGAGCGCCGGACTGCTCCTCATGGGCGCGTTCATGGCCCGGCGGCTGCCGCGGGTGATGGACTGCCCGCTGGACCAGGACGCACCGGACGCGGACGGCGTCGACGCCTTCGGGGCGCCGGAGGTCGCGAGGACGGCGGTGGCCCCTGAGCGCGGGGACCTGGCCGCAGAGCTCGCCGGGACCGCGGACTCCGCCGCGGCGGGGCTCCGTGGGACGCCCGGTCTCGCCGGGGCGGACGTGGTGTCCGTCGGGGCCTCGGAGCGGTCCGAGTGCCCGGAGTCGTCCGAGCCGCGGGTGCCCGCGACCCGGGAAGCGATCGAGCCCGCCGGCTCGGGGCGCCCGGCGCACTGACCCGATCGCCCGGGAGGCGCGGTGCCGGGCCGGCGGGCCCGGTCAGCTCTGGTTGAAGAAACCGTCCTGCCGACGCCGGCCCGACTCGCCGGTGACGATCTGGGTGTCGGCGGGGGTCAGCAGGAAGACCCGCGTCGCCACCCGCTCGATCGAGCCGCGCAGGCCGAAGGCGAGACCGGCGGCGAAGTCGACCACGCGCTTCGCGTCGTTGCCCTCCATCGCGGTCAGGTTCACGATCACCGGAACGCCGTCCCGGAAGAGCTCGCCGATGCTCCGGGCGTCCCGGAACCCGTCCGGGGAGACGGTGGCGATCCGGCGGCCCCGCTCCTCGGCGGTGTCCGTGGCGACCCGGACCCGGGGGTCCGTCACCCAGGCGTCGCCGCTCTCGGCACCGTCGGCGTACTCGTCGTCGTAGTAACGCTCGTCGTTGTCCTCGACGAGTCCCAGCCAGGCACTCGCCTTGCGCACCGATCCCATGGACGCCTCCTTTCAGCGCGGTCACTTGTGGTTCCGCAGTACCCATCGTCGTCCATGATGCGGATCGCGCGCCAAGTGGATAGGCGCCGCGCAGGGGATTCGTGACGGTACTGGTGCAGAACGTGAGGGACGTTTCCTGGCGATTCGTCAGGAAACTTGCGGTATGCGGGCCCTGAAGGAGGGCCATGTTGCTGAAAATATGAAAGTCGGGCCGGACGGGTGACGGTGGGCGCGTACGGGTGAACGACCCCGCTCGCTACGATGCCGCGAGGCCGCTCGGCCGCACGTCGCACAGTCCACGGGGGAGTCTCTTGTTCGGAATCGTCAGGCCCTGCACGCACCGGCTCACCGACGGTCTGAAGGTCGAGTGGATGGCCCACCTCTGCGGCCTCTGCCTGGCGCTCCGCGCGGACCACGGGCAGTTCGCCCGGGTCGTCACCAACTACGACGGCCTCATCGTCTCGGTTCTGACGGAGGCTCAGACCGGCGCCGTCGCGAGCGGCCGCCGCACCGCGGGCCCCTGCCCGCTGCGCGGCATGCGGACCGCACCCGTCGCCCAGGGCGAGGGCGCCCGGCTCGCCGCCGCCGTCTCGCTGGTCCTCGCCTCGGCGAAGGTGCGCGACCACGTCGCCGACCGGGACGGCCTGTTGGCCCGCCGGCCCGTCGCCGCCGCGGCCCGCCGAGTCGCCCGCTCCTGGGACAGGGCCGGGGCCAGGACCGGCCGCGCGCTCGGCTTCGACACCGCCGTCCTCGTCGACGCCGTCGACCGCCAGACCGGCATCGAGACCCTCGCGGGCCCCGGCACCCCCCTGCTCACCGTCACCGAGCCGACCGAGACGGCGACCGCCGCCGCCTTCGCGCACACCGCCGTCCTCGCCGGCCGCCCGGGCAACGCGGCACCGCTCGCCGAGGCCGGCCGCCTCTTCGGCCGCCTCGCCCACCTCCTCGACGCCGTCGAGGACCAGGCCGCAGACGCGGAGAGCGGCGCCTGGAACCCGCTCACCGCCACCGGAACCTCCCGCGAGGAGGCCCGCCGGCTCGCCGACGACGCCCTGCACGGCATACGCCTCGCCCTGAAGGACGCCGAGTTCGCCGACGGCAAGCTCGCCCACGTCCTCCTCGCCCACGAACTCCGCACCTCGGTCGACCGCGCCTTCGGCACGACCAGCTGCTCGCACGGGGCACCGGGACAGGGCGCGCCGCACGGCCACGGCCCGGTGCCGGGCAACCCGTACGCCACTCCCGGCGGCCCGGTGCCCGGCAACCCGTACGCGCCCGGTCCCGGCGGCCCCGCCGGTCCCGGCGGTCCGTACGCACCCGGCCCCGGCGGTCCCGGTGGCCCCGGCGGGCCGCTCCCGCCCGGGCCGCCGAACCGGCGCGGGCTGATCGCCGGATGCGCCCTCTGGGTCGGCCTCGCCTGCACCTGCCAGATGTGCTGCGGCACCTTCGAGGACCCCTGGAGCCGCCAGCGGCGCGACGGGCTCTGCCAGCAGTGCGACCCCGGCAGCTGCTGCGACTGCTGCGACTGCTGCAGCAACTGCTCGTCCTGCTGCGAGGGCGACGGCTGCTGCTGCGACTGCGGCTGCGACTGCTGACGTACCGTCGGCGCACCCCGCCGGAACTCCCGTACCGCTACTTCGCCGGTGCCGGGATCTCCGGCGGGGAGATCTCGGACCGTGCGATGCCCGACCCCGTCACGCCCCACTTCCGCAGGATCCGGTCGTACGTCCCGTCCGCCTTCAGGCCGTTGACCGCGGCCTGGAAGGCGGGGGCCAGCGGGGTGCCCTTCTTGAAGGCGAAGCCGACGTCGAGCCGCCGGTACTCGTTGAGGAACTTCACGTTCTGCTGCTGGGTCACCGCGTACCGCACGCCGTTGATGGTGTTCATCACGACGTCGCTGCGGCCCTGCCGGAGCGACATCCAGATGGCGCCCGCCTCGCTGTAGACGTTCACTTCGTACGGCTTCCTGCCGGCCTCCGCGCACCGGCCCTTGTTCTTCTCCAGGGTCCGCTCGAAGGTGGTGCCGGCGTTCACGGCGACCTTCAGGCCGCACAGCTGCGTGAGGTCGGTGACGGCCTTCAGGGTGCTGTCGGACCGGGCGGCGAAGCCCTGGCCGTCGTTGACGTACGTGACGAAGTCGATGGTCTTGCGCCGCTCCTCGGTCACGCCGAAGTTCCCGGTGCCGACGTCGTACTTGCCGCTGCCGAGCGCAGGCAGGATCGCCTCGAAGCCCACCACCTCGCGCTTCAGCTCCAGACCGAGGGCCTTCGTCACCGCGGCCGAGAAGTCGGCGTCCACGCCCACCACGGTCGTGCCGTCGGGCAGGTAGGCGGAGCTCGGCGGGGTCGCGACCGAGGCGGCGAACGTGAGGCTGCCCCGCTGCCGCACGTCGGCGGGGAGCAGCTTCGCCGCCGCGTCGTTCTTCCGGACCCCCGACACCACGTCCTCGGTGGGGAGTCCGCCCTTCGCCGCGCCGGGCGCTCCCGACGCCCCGGCCGGGGAGGTCGCCGGATCGCCTCCCGTGCAGGCGGTGAGGGCGAGCGCGGCGGCGGTGATCAGGGCGAAGGCGACGGTGGTGCGTGCGGTGCCGGAACTCGTGCGCGTGCTCATGGCTTCGGGTTCTCCAGGAATTTCTCGAACGGCAGCGGGCCGATCGACTCGGGATCGGCGGTCACGTCGAAGAGCGGGCGGTAGCCGCTCGCCAGGTAGAGGCCCTTGGCCTCCGGCTGGCGCGGGCCGGTCGTCAGGTAGACCCGGGAGTAGCCGCGCGCGGCCGCCTCCCGTTCGAGCACGGTGAGGACGCGGCGGGCGAGCCCGCGCCTGCGGTGCGCCGAGTGCGTCCAGATCCGCTTCAGCTCGGCGGTGTGCTCGTCGTAGCGGCGGTAGGCGCCGCCCGCCACGGGCCGGCCCTGCTCCAGGAGGAGCAGGAACGCTCCGTGCGGCGGGGTGAACTCCGCCGCCGGATAGGTGGCGAGGTCGTGCGGCGACCCGTACCGGGTCGTGTACTCGTGCGCCAGCTCCTCGAAGAGCGGGCGCGCCAGAGGGTCGGTGGTCGTGGTCCGGTGCACGGACAACGCGAAGGTCATGACGGTCCTTCAGGGCGAAGGAGGACAGGGAAGGACGCCGGGGAACGGCGGGGCAAGGCAGAGGAGACGCCCGGGAAGGGCGAGGCAGGGCGGTTCGGCCGCCGGGGAACGGCGGGGCAGGGCACGGGAATGCAGGGGGAGGACAGGGGAAAGCCGGAAGAGCAGGGCGGAGCGAGGGGAGGGGAGGGCTCAGGCGCTCACGAGGGGCCTGGGTGTGAAGGCGCCGCGGAGGACAGCACGCGGGCGGGGCAGAGCAGGGGGTCGGCTCAACAGGAAGAGGACCACACGCGACCGAAGTCGATGTGGGAGCGCTTGACCAGCTGCTGCGGATGCATGGCCTCAGTGGAACAGGCATCCGCTTCCGCGTCAACCGCGATGAGACGTACGGCTCACAGTGCGGACAGCCTTGACAGCGGGCCGTGTTGACCGCATAGCCTCGAAGGGCGGATCGGGCTGAGGGGCCCGGTACCGCACACCACGCGTGTGAAGGCGCACCCCCGTGTTCGATCCACTCTCTGGCATCCACGGAGCCTTCGCATGTCCGCGACCCTCGTCAAGACGCCCTCCACGGCCCCGCCGGCCGAACCACCGCTCCGCGTCGTCCCCACCCGCCGTGCCGGGCAGTGGGCCGCCGCCGGCCTCGTCCTCGTCCTGCTCGCGCTCGGTCTCGTCTCGGTCGTCCGCAACAAGGCCTTCCAGTGGGACGTCGTCGCCCAGTACTTCACCTCCGCGTCCGTCCTGCGCGGACTGGGCCTCACCCTGTGGCTGACCGCCCTCGTCATGGCCCTGGGCTTCGTCCTCGGGACCCTGCTCGCCGTCCTCAGGCTGTCCGCCAACCCCGTCCTCCGCGCGGTCAGTTGGGGATACGTCTGGTTCTTCAGGTCCACCCCGATCCTGGTCCAGCTGCTCTTCTGGTTCAACATCGGCGTGCTCTACCCGCAGATCCTCGGCGTGAACACCGTCAACCTCCTCGGCCCGGTCGCCGTCGCCGTCATCGGCCTCACCCTGCACGAGGCCGCCTACGCCGCCGAGGTCGTGCGCGGCGGCATCCTCTCCGTCGACCGCGGCCAGATCGAGGCCGCCCAGTCCCTCGGACTCGGCCGGTGGCGCAGGCTCTCCCGGATCGTGCTGCCGCAGGCCATGCGCGCCATCGTCCCGCCGGCCGGGAACATGCTGATCGGGACCCTCAAGGGCACGTCGATCGTCTCCGTCATCGCCGTCCAGGACCTGCTCTACTCGACCCAGCTCGTCTACCACCGCACGTACGAGATCATCCCGCTGCTCCTCGTCGCCACGCTTTGGTACGTCGCCGTCACCTCGGTCCTCGGCATCGGCCAGCACTACGTCGAGCGGCACTACGCCCGCGGAACGGCCGGTGCCCGATGAGCCTCCGCCCGTCGATCGTCGTCGTGGGGGCCGGGCCGCGGGGGACCGGCTTCCTCGAACGGCTCGCCGCCAACCTGCCCGAGCTGTACGGCGACGGCCCGCTCGACGTCCACCTCGTCGACCCGCACCCGCCCGGCCCCGGCCGGATCTGGCGCACCGAGCAGTCCCCGCTGCTCTGGATGAACTCCCAGGCCGAGGACGTCACGATGTTCACCGACGAGACCGTCGAGCTCGAAGGCCCCGTCCGGCCCGGCCCCACCCTCGCCGAATGGGCCGGAATCGACGGCCGCACCTTCCCCACCCGCCCCCAGCAGGGCGCCTACCTGCGCTGGGTGTACGAGCGGGCCCGCGACGCCCTGCCCGCCGGCGTCACCGTCCACGAGCACCGCGCCACCGTCCTGCGGATCGGCGGCCCCCGCGAGGGACGCCAGCGGGTCTGGCTGGAGGGCGGCGCCGGCCCCCTCCTCGCCGACCTCGTCGTCCTCACCGTCGGGCACCTCGACGCCGAACCCGACCGCGAGCAGCGGGAACTCGCCGCCTTCGCCGCCCGCCACCGGCTCACCCACCTGCCGCCCGACTTCACCGCCGACACCGACCTCGGCGCGCTGCCCGCCGGCGAACCCGTCCTCGTCCGCGGCCTCGGACTCGCCTTCGTCGACCTGATGGTGCTGCTCACCGAGGGCCGCGGCGGCCGGTACGAGGGCGAGGGCGACGCGCTGGTCTACGTACCCTCCGGCAAGGAACCGGTGCTGTACGCCGGATCGCGCCGCGGGGTCCCGTACCACTCCAAGATCGGGTACGTCCTCGACGGCGAACGGCCGCCGCTGCCGCGCTTCTTCGGCACCGAGCAGACCGACGCGCTGCTGCGGAGGGCCGGGCCGATCGACTTCCGCGCCGACGTGTGGCCGCTCGTCGACAAGGAGCTCGGCTGGGCGCACTACCACCGGCTCTTCTCCACCCACCCCGAGCGGACCTCGCTCGCCTGGAGCGACTTCGAGGAGGCGTACGCGGCGGCGCCGCCGCTGGGGGCCGAGCTGGCCGCGGTCGTCGCCGCGGCCGTCCCCGACCCGGCCGACCGGCTCGACCTCGACGCCCTCGACCACCCGCTGGACGGCATCCGGTTCGCGTCCGCCGAGGCGCTGCAGCACGGACTGCGCGACTACGTCACCGACGACCTGAACCGCCGCCACGACCCCGCGCACAGCCCCGACGCGGCCGTCTTCGCAGGGCTGCTCTCCGTCTACGGCCAGCTCCTGCGGCTCGGGAAGCGGATGGACCCCGGCGGCTGGTGGCACGGTTTCTTCAGCTACCTCGCCTCCGGCCCGCCCGGGCCCCGGCTGCGGCAGCTCCTCGCCCTGTCCCGTGCCGGGATCGTGCGCTTCCTCGGTCCCCAGGTCACCGTCGAGACCGACGAGGAGCGCGGGGTCTTCCGGGCCTCGTCCGCCGCCGTGCCGGGGGAGTGGACCGAGGCCCGCGCCCTGGTCGAGGCCCGGCTCCCCGAGCCCACCCTGGAACTCACCGGCAGCCCGCTGCTGCGCGCGCTGTACGAGGACGGGGCCCGGGCCACCGCGAGCGGCCTCCTCGTCGTCGACCCCGCCGACGGCCGGATCCTGGAGCGCGACGGACGCCCGCACCCGCGCCGCTTCGCGCTCGGGCCGCACACCACCGCCCGTGTCGGCGGGGCGTTCACCCGGCCCCGCACCGGAGGGATCGCCTTCGGGCAGAACGACGTCACCGCGCGCGCCGCGCTGACCTTCCTGCGCGACCGGGAGTGTCGGATCCCGGCGCCGCTGAGCGCCTGACCCCACAGCGCCGAGCGCCTGCCCCGCACCGCTGGGCGCCTGCCCCGCGCCGCTGAGCGCCTGATCCCGCAATCCCGAGCGCCTGCCCCGCGCCGCCGGGGCGCGGTCCCGCACCGCGCCCGCCGAGCTCCCGACCCCGCGCCGCTCCTGCCCGTCCCGCCCCTTCCGAGGAACCGCCATGTCTCTCACCAGTGATCCGCCCGCCACCGCAACCGTCGCGAAGGACCCGCCCGGCGCACCGCCGGAGCCCGCCGCGCTCGTGGTCGTCCCGGTGCGCCATCCCTGGCGCTGGGTCGCCGTCGCCGCCACCGCCGTCCTGCTCGTGCAGTTCGCCCACGGGCTCGTCACCAACCCCGGCTGGGAGTGGGACGTCTTCGCCGCCTTCTTCACCACGGAGACGATCCTCCAAGCCGTCTGGGTCACCCTCCAGCTGACCTTCCACGGCACCGCCCTCGGCTTCGCCATCGGCATCGTCCTCGCCTTCATGCGCCTGTCGGCCAGCCCGTTCCTGCGGTCGGTCGCCTTCGCCTACATCTGGGCGTTCCGCTCCATCCCGCTCATCGTCCAGCTGCTCTTCTGGTTCAACCTCGCCTACCTGTACAAGGAGTTGAGCATCGGCATCCCCTTCGGGCCGAGCTTCCTCTCCTTCGACACGATGGGCCTGGTCGGCGAGATGGGCGCCGCGGTCCTCGGGCTCGCCCTGCACCAGGCGGCGTACGCGGCGGAGATCGTCCGGGGCGGCGTGCTCGCCGTGGACGAGGGCCAGCTGGAGGCGGCGGCCTCCCTCGGCATCCCCCGGCTCCGCCAGGTCCGGCGGATCGTGCTGCCGCAGGCGATGCGCTCGATCCTGCCCAACGCCGCCAACGAGATCATCTCGCTCTTCAAGGGCACCTCGATCGTCTCCGTCATGGCGATCGGCGAACTCTTCTACCAGGTGCAGGTCGTCTACGGCCGCAACGGCCGGGTCGTCCCGCTCCTGATGGTCGCCACCGCCTGGTACGTCCTGCTCACCACCGCGCTCTCCGTCGTCCAGCACTACGTCGAACGCCACTACGCGAAGGGGAGCGTCCGATGAGCTCCGTCACCACCGCCGACCCCGCGGCCGGATCCGCCACCGCCACCACCGCCAAGGTCGAGATCCGCGGCGTCCACAAGAACTTCGGTCCGCTGCACGTCCTGCGCGGCATCGACCTCGACGTCCGGGCCGGCGAGGTCACCGTCGTCCTCGGCCCCTCGGGCTCCGGCAAGTCCACCCTCCTGCGGACCATCAACCACCTGGAGAAGGTCGACGGCGGCACGGTCAGCGTCGACGGCGTCCTCGTCGGCTACCGACGCTCCGGGAACAAGCTGTACGAGCTGCGCGAGCGCGAGATCCTCAAGCAGCGCACCCGGATCGGCTTCGTCTTCCAGAACTTCCACCTCTTCCCACACCTCACCGTCCTGGAGAACATCACCGAGGCCCCCGTCTCGGCCCTCAAGCGCCCCCGCAAGGAGGCCGAGGCCGCGGCCCGGAGCCTGCTCGACCGCGTCGGACTCGCCGACAAGGCGGAGGCGTACCCCAAGCAGCTCTCCGGCGGACAGCAGCAGCGGGTCGCCATCGCCCGCGCGCTCGCCCTCGAACCGGGCCTGCTCCTCTTCGACGAGCCGACCTCCGCGCTCGACCCCGAACTGGTCGGCGAGGTCCTCGACGTCATCAAGGACCTGGCCGCCTCCGGCACCACCATGATCGTCGTCACCCACGAGATCGGCTTCGCCCGCGAGGTCGCCGACACCGTGGTCTTCATGGACGAGGGCCGGATCGTCGAGCAGGGGCCGCCGGCCGAGGTGCTGGACAGCCCGCGCCACGACCGCACCCGCGCCTTCCTCTCCAAGGTCCTCTGACCACTCCCCCCCCGCATTCGACCACTTCTCTCCCGCGTACCGACCTCACCTCACCTCACCTCACCTCACCTCGTCTCACCTCGTCTCGCCTCACCTCACCCAAGGAGCACCGTCATGAAGTCCCGCCGCACCCTCCTCGCCGCCCTCGCCTCGCTCACCGCCCTGGGGCTCGTCACCGCCTGCGGCGCGGGCGACGCCGCCGTCGACGAGATCAAGCCGGAGGGCCGGAAGGACACCGGCATCAACATCGGCCCCGACCAGAAGCGCGTCCACACCGCCAAGGTCGACGCCATCGCCGGGAAGCTCCCCGAGGCCGTCCGCAAGAGAGGCACCCTGGTCCTCGGCGTCTCCGCCAAGAGCAACCCGCCGCTCGCCTTCCGCGCCACCGACGACAAGACGCTGATCGGCGTCGAGCTCGACCTGGCCACCCTCGTCGCCGACACCCTCGGCCTGAAGCCCGAGTTCAACCCGGTGTCCTGGGAGAACCTCTTCGTCGGCCTGGACAGCGGCAAGTACGACGCCGTCTTCTCGAACGTCACCGTCACCGAGGAGCGCAAGGACAAGTACGACTTCGCCACCTACCGCCTCGACGACCTCGCCTTCGAGGCGAAGAAGGGCTCCGGCTGGACGGTGAAGGGCCCCGAGGACGTGTCGGGCAAGCGGATCGCGGTCGGCTCCGGCACCAACCAGGAGAAGATCCTCGTCGACTGGTCCCGGCAGAACGAGAAGGCCGGCCGCAAGGGCGTCGACATCAAGTACTACGACAACACCACCGACTACTACCTCGCCCTCCAGTCCGGCCGGATCGACGGCTACCTCGGCCCCAACCCCACCGTCGCCTACCACGTGGCCTCCGCCGGACAGACCGAGGCCGTCGGCAAGTTCTCCGGGGCGGGCGCCGGACTCCAGGGCAAGATCGCGGCCACCACGAAGAAGGACAGCGGCCTCGTCGCCGCCTACGCGGCCGCCATCGACCACCTCGTCGAGAACGGCACCTACGCCGAGGTCCTCAAGCGGTGGGGCCTGAGCAGCGAGGCCGTGCAGAAGTCCGAGATCAACCCGCCCGGCCTGCCCCGCACCAAGAACTGACCCTCCCCACCTGCTCCGAGAGAGACCGCATGACCAGCACACGACCGCTCCACCTCGCCGCCGAGCTCGCCCCGGGCTCCGGCCGGGCCGCCCCGGGCCCGGACACCGCCGCCCGTACGGTCGCGCTCGCCCGGCTCGCCGAGGCCGCCGCGCTCGACTTCGTCACCCACGACGACTCCTTCGCCCGGCCCGGCCTGGACGCCCTCGCCGTCCTCGCCCGGGTCGCGCCCGAGACCCGCTCCGTCGGCCTCGTGCCGACCGTGACCACCACCCACACCGAGCCCTTCCACGTCCAGGCCGCCGTCGCCACCCTCGACTGGGTGAGCCGGGGCCGGGCGGGCTGGCGGATCGAGGTGTCCCCGACCGGCGCCGAGGCCCGGCTGTTCGGCCGCCGCCCCGCCCCGCCGACCGCCGAGCTCTGGCAGGAGGCGGGCGAGGTCGCCGAGGTCTCGCGCAAGCTGTGGGACAGCTGGGAGGACGACGCCGAGATACGGGACGCGGCGACCGGCCGGTTCGTCGACCGCCGCAAGCTGCACCACGTGGACTTCCAGGGCGCGACCTTCTCGGTCAAGGGACCGTCGATCGTCCCCCGGCCCCCGCAGGGCAACCCGGTGACCGTCGTCGACGCCACCCGCCCGGCCGCCCGGGACACCGCGGCCCACCACGCCGACGTGGTCCTGGTCCGGGCCTCCTCCGCGGAGGAGGCCGCCGCCCTCCGCGCCGAGCTGCACCGGTCCGCCCGCGCCCACGGCCGGGACCCCGGACAACTGCGGGTGCTGCTCTCGCTGACCGTGGACCTCGACGCGTACGAGGGTGGGCCGGGGGCGCTCGCCGAGCTGATCGCCGGCTGGCACGGCGGCGGGGCGGTGGACGGCTTCCACCTCGTCCCGGCCGTGCCGGAGCGCGACCTGGAGCGGTTCGCCGCGGGGACGGCGACCCGGCTCAGGGACCGCGGCCTGTTCCGTTCGGCCTACGGGGGCGCCACCCTCCGCGACCACCTGGGGCTCGCCCGTCCGGTCAGCCAGTACGCGACGACCGGAGCGTCCGCATGAGCCGGGGCGGGCGGCGGATCCATCTCGCCGCGCACTTCCCCGGCGTCAACTCCACCACCGTCTGGGCCGATCCGCGGTCCGGTTCGCAGATCGACTTCTCCTCGTTCGAGCACCTCGCCAGGACGGCGGAGCGCGGTCTGTTCGACTTCTTCTTCCTGGCCGAGGGGCTGCGGCTGCGCGAGCACGCGGGGCGCGTCCACGACCTGGACGTCGTCGGCAGGCCGGAGTCGATCACCGTCCTGAACGCGCTGGCCGCCGTCACCGACCGGCTCGGCCTCGCCGCCACGGTCAACGCCACCTTCAACGAGCCGTACGAGCTGGCCCGGCGCCTCGCCTCGCTCGACCACCTCAGCGCGGGCCGGGCCGCCTGGAACGTCGTCACCTCCTCGGACGCCTTCACCGGCGAGAACTTCCGGCGCGGCGGCTACCTGGACCGGGCCGACCGGTACACGCGGGCCGCCGAGTTCCTCTCGACCGCCCGGGAGCTGTGGGACTCCTGGACACCGGACGGCGCCCAGCGGCCGTTCGCCCACAGCGGGCCGCAGTTCCGGATCGGCGGCGGGTTCACCGTCCCGCGCTCCCCGCAGGGGCATCCGGTCGTCATCCAGGCGGGGGACTCCGCCGAGGGGCGGGAGTTCGCGGCCTCGGCCGCCGACGTGATCTTCACCCGGCACTCCACCCTGGAGGCCGGCCGGGAGTTCTACGCCGACGTGAAGGCGCGGCTCGCCCGGTACGGACGGGCGCCCGGGGACCTGAAGATCATGCCGGGGGTGACCTACGTCCTCGGCGACACCGACGCCGAGGCGCAGGAGAGGGCCGCCGAGATCCGCCGGCAGCAGGTCTCCCCGCAGAACGCGATCATCGCCCTGGAGCAGGTGTGGGGCCGCGACCTGTCCGGCTACGACCCCGACGGGCCGCTCCCGGACGTCGACCCGGACCCCGAATCGGCGCTCGTCCAGGGCCGGGTGCGGGTCGCCGATCCGGTGGCGGTGGCGCGGAGGTGGCGGGCGCTCTCGGAGGCGAAGGGGCTGTCGATCCGGCAGACGGTCATCGAGTCGTCCGGCCGGCAGTCCTTCGTGGGCTCCCCGGCGACGGTGGCGGCGGCCCTGGAGGAGTTCGTCGCCGCGGACGCGGCCGACGGCTTCATCCTCGTCCCCCATCTCACCCCCGGCGGCCTCGACGACTTCGTCGACCGGGTCGTCCCGCTGCTCCAGGAACGCGGGGTCTTCCGTACGGAGTACTCCGGCACCACGCTGCGGTCGCACCTCGGTCTTCCCGCGCCCGTATGGAAGGGTCGGACGCCATGAGCACGGATCCACGGCAGGACTGGCAGCACTGGCACGAGCAGCGGGAGGCCGCGGTCTCCTCCTCGTACGGCCCGCTCTCCCTCGCGGGCACCCACTGGCTCTCGGACGTCCCGGAGGGGCGAATTCCGGCCGTTCCCGGCGAGTGGCGGGAGGGCGGCGACGAGGTGGTCCTGACGGCGGACGCCGGGGACGGGCTGACCGTCGACGGCAAGCCCTTCGCCGGCACGGTCCGGCTGGGCGCCGACCACGGCCCGATCCACGAGTCCCGGGTGGAGGCGGCGGGCCGGCGGCTCGTCGTGCTGCGGCGCGAAGGGCTCTGGGCGGTACGGGACTTCGACCCCGGAGCGGAGGCGCGCCGCGCCTTCCGGGGCATCGAGGCCGCCCCGTACGACGAGCGCTGGGTGGTGCCCGGCACCTACCGGCCGTACGAGGCGAAGCGCAACGTGCGGGTGGAGAACGCCGACGGCCGGGAGCGTGGCCTGGGGCTGACCGGCGAGCTCTCCTTCGAGCTGCACGGCGGGGAGCACACCCTCCAGGTGGCCGTCGAGGACGACGGCACGCTGTGGGCGGTCTTCGCGGACGCGACCAGCGGCCGGGACAGCTACCGCTTCCGTTTCCTGCGGCCGGCGGTCCCGGCGGCGGACGGCTCGGTGGCGGTGGACTTCAACCGGGCGCTGCTGCCGCCGTGCGCCTTCGCCGACCACTTCCTCTGCCCGTTCCCACCGCCCGGGAACACGCTCGACACCGCCGTGCCGGCGGGGGAGCGGCGGCTGAACCCCGCCTGACCGGGGCTTCCCGCGGACGTACGGACGAAGGGCGCCCCCGGCCGGACGGCC
>NZ_JBHJQI010000110.1:0-29038 GCF_042262805.1 Streptomyces sp. NPDC056361 | reverse complement strand
GGGGCGGCCCCGCCCTCGTACACCGCGCGTCCGCGGTCAGTCCTCGATGTGGCGGGCCTCCACGTACACGGTGGCGCCGGTCCTGCGGGCCCGGTCGATCTCGGCGAGGCGCACGAACTCCCCGGGCGTCATCTCGCGCTCCCACTCGTCCAGGGTGCGGAGGCTGTACTCGCTGTGCTCGCCCGGGTCGAGGACGACGGCGGCGATCTGCTCGTCCGTCAGTTCCCCGCCGTCGAAGACGAAGCCGATGTGGTTGGCCGGCCAGTCCTCGCCCCGGTCGGTGACGAAGTGGGTGCCGAGGAGGCGCGGTTCGCCCGTGAAGGTCATCCCGGTCTCCTCGCGGCACTCCCGTACCGCCGTCTCCCAGGGGGTCTCCCCCGGGTCCATGTTCCCGCCGGGCCACTGCCACCGTTCGGTGCGGTCACTGGCGCGCAGCTGGAACGGTCGGCCTGCGGTGTCCGTGAAGTAGAGGCAGGCGTACGCCGTCGCTCTCGGCAGGGTCGCGATGTACTCGACGGGCGGCAGCCAGGTGTTCGCCATGGGCGGCTCTCTCTCGACGCGCTGATGGGATCGCCTCCATCCAAGCGGTCCGTGCGACGGCGCCCGGGCGCTCGCGTGCGGATCCACCGGATCGTGTGATCGTTCCGACCGCCGCCCCGGCACGGCCGCGTCAGCCGGTGGAGACCAGGCCCGCCTCGTACGCGATGATCACCAGCTGCACCCGGTCACGGGCGTCGAGCTTGGCGAGCAGCCGGGTGACGTAGGTCTTCGCCGTGGCGATGCTGATGTGGAGCTCGGCGGCGACCTCCGTGTTGGAGAGGCCCCGTCCGACGAGGGTGAGGACCTCGCGCTCGCGGTCGGTGATGCCCTCGGCCCGGCGGCGCGGCGCGGCGGTGACGCGCGGGCGGCCGGTGAACTCCTTGATGAGGCGGCTGGTGACGCTGGGCGCGATGAGGGCGTCGCCGGACGCGACGACGCGGACGGCGGAGAGGATGTCGTCGAGGGCCATGTCCTTGACGAGGAATCCGGACGCGCCCGCGTGGAGGGCTCCGTAGACGTGGTCGTCGTCGTCGAAGGTGGTGAGGACGACGACCCGGGCGCCGGTCGGCCCGGCGGTGATGATCCGGGTGGCCTCGATCCCGTCGGTGCCGGGCATGCGCAGGTCCATGACGACGACGTCGGCGCCGGTCTCCTCCACGAGGCGGACGGCCTCGGCGCCGTTCGCGGCCTCGCCGACCACGACGAGGTCCGTCGTGTCGGTGATGACCATGCGGAGCGCGGTCCGCACCAGGGGCTGGTCGTCGGCGAGGACAACCCGGACCGGCTGCTCGGCGGTGGTGTGGCTCATCGGGTGGTGGCTCCTGTGGGCAGGGGAAGGCGGGCGGTGACGCGGAAGCCGCCGCCGGGGCGGGGGCCCGCGCCGAACTCTCCGTGCAGCACCGCGACGCGCTCCCGCATCCCGGTCAGGCCGTACCCGGAGCCCGGGCCGGCGCTCGCGCGCGCGTGGCCGGCGACGGGGCCGCGGTCCTCGACGGTGACGGTGAGGGACGCGGG
This sequence comes from Streptomyces sp. NPDC056361, assembly GCF_042262805.1. Classification (NCBI taxonomy): domain Bacteria; kingdom Bacillati; phylum Actinomycetota; class Actinomycetes; order Kitasatosporales; family Streptomycetaceae; genus Streptomyces; species Streptomyces sp. NPDC056361. The sequence continues at coordinate 27,484 of NZ_JBHJQI010000110.1, read as the reverse complement.
GTCGCGGTGGTCGACGGTGACCGTGCAGGAGTCGGCGCCGGAGTGCCGTACGACGTTGGTGACGGACTCCTGGACGATCCGGAAGGCGGAGAGGTCGATGTCCGGGGGCAGCGTGCCCGGGGCGCCGACCCTGCGGACGGCGACCCGGACCCCGGCGTTGCCGGTGAGTTCGGCGAGCCGGTCGAGCGCCGCCAGGCCGGGCATCTCGGGGAGGCCCCGGAGCTCGGCGACCGTGGAGGTAGGGCCGGTGGGCGTGGGGCGGGAGGGGGCCGGGCGGGTGGACGCGGGGCCGGTGGGGTACGGGACGGTGGACAGGGGGCCGGAGGGGGTCGGGACGGCTTCGGGGCGAGGGACGAGGGGCGACTCGCCCCGACCCTCCGACTCCGCCCGCGCCCCTGGCTCCGTCTCCGTCTCCTCCGTGCGCAGCGCGCCGACCATCCGGCGCAGCCCGGCCAGGGTCTCGCGGCTCGCCGTCTCGATCTCGGTGAGGGCCTGCCGGGCGGCCTCGGGCTGGGTCGCGATGACGCGCCGGGCCGCGCCGGCCTGGAGGGCGACGATGCCGATGCTGTGGGCGACGGTGTCGTGCATCTCGCGGGCGATCCGGAGGCGTTCGGTGGTGACGGCCTGCGCGGTGGCCTGGGCACGGCTCCGTACCGCGAACTCTCGGGCCTGCCCTTCCGAGCGGCCGAGGAGCCACGCCACGAGGGCGATCAGGGCGACGGCCAGGGCGGCCGTGGTGCCGGCGCTCCAGCCGGCGAGCAGGCGGACCGCCAGGTAGACGACGAGCAGGCCGAGGGCGAGCAGCAGCGCCCGCGAGGCCTCGCGGCGGGGGCGGGCGGCGGCGATGGCATAGAGGCCGACGTCGACCGCGAGGTACTGCGCGACGGGGATGGCGGTGACGCCGAGAGGGGTGGAGGCGATGACCGAGGCGACCAGGAAGTGGTTGAGGGCGGCGGTCGGGCGCCGGGCGAGGAGGGCGCTGCCGCGCAGGGTGAGGAGGGTGCCGACGGCCAGCATGGCGAGCCCGTCCCAGCGCAGGATGACGAAGCCGGGCATGACGTCCGGCCCTTCCTGGCCGGGCACGCGGATCCGGAGCAGGGCGGTGAACGCGATGCCCCCGCCCCAGGCGACGGCGGCCCACCCGCCGGGAGTGACCCGCTTGAAGAACGGTGCTGACGGGGTGTCGGACATGCGGTGATCGTAGACGGCGGGCCCCGCCGCGGGCATCGGACCGGGGGTGTACGACCTGGGGTGACAGGGCCCGCCGCCGATTGTCGGTGCTGGTCCGATGCCCGGCGCGGGGCCCGGACGGCACGGTGGTGTCCATGATCGAAGTCAGGGAACTCACCAAGCGCTACGGCGCCACGACCGCCGTCGACGCGCTCACCTTCACCGTGCGGCCGGGCCGGGTCACCGGATTCCTCGGCCCCAACGGCTCCGGCAAGAGCACCACGCTGCGGATGGTCCTGGGCCTGCACACGCCGACGAGCGGGTCGGTGACGGTCGACGGCCGGCCGTTCGGGGACCGGCCGCGGGGCCTGCGGCACGTCGGCGCGCTCCTCGACGCGGGGGACGCGCACGGGGGCAGGACCGCCCGGGCGCACTTGGCGGTCTTGGCGCGCGGCAACCGCATTCCGCTCTCCCGCGTCGACGAGGTCCTGGAGGAGGTCGGGTTGGCGGGAGCGGCCAGGCGCCGGATCGGTGGGTACTCGCTGGGCATGCGGCAGCGGCTCGGCATCGCCGGCGCACTGCTCGGCGACCCGCCGGTGCTGCTGTTCGACGAGCCGCTGAACGGCCTCGACCCGGAGGGCGTGAAGTGGGTGCGGGGCCTGTTCCGGAGGCTGGCCGCGGAGGGCCGCACGGTCTTCGTGTCGAGTCATCTGATGACGGAGATGGAGCACACGGCGGACGAGCTGGTGGTCATCGGTCGGGGCGCGCTGATCGCGGCGGAGACCCTGGCGGAGTTCGCCTCGCGGGGCAGGCGCCTGAGCGTCACGGTCGGCTCGCCGGACCGGGCGACCCTGACCGCGCTGCTGCTCGGGGAAGGGGCGGAGGTCGAGGACGAGGCCGGGCTCCTGACGGTCACCGGGCTCTCGGCGGCCCGCATCGGCGAACTGGCCCTGGAGCACCGGGTGCCGCTCGATCAGCTCACCACCCGCACGGCCTCCCTGGAGGAGGCGTTCATGGAACTGACCGCCGACAGCGTCGAGTACCTGGCAGGAGAGGCCCGATGACGACCCTCGATCTTCCCGTGGCGTCCGTGGTGGAACCTCGCGCCCGTTTCCGCGACCTGGTGGCGTCGGAGTGGCTGAAGCTGTGGTCGCTGCGGTCGACGGGCTGGTCCCTGCTGCTCGGGGCGCTCTCCGTGGTCGCCTTCAACCTCGGCACCGCCTGGGACCACTACCGGTACTGGCTCCAGTACGACGCGGCGAGCCGGGCCGAGTTCGTGGCGAACGACATGGCGTTGTGGGACGCCTTCACGTACAACGCGGCGCTGGTCCTGGTCCTCGGCTCGGCCGCCATGGGTGCGGTCGCGGTGGTCGGCGAGTACGCCAGCGGGATGATCCGCACGACGTTCACGGCGGTGCCGGCCCGGGGCTCGGTCATGGCGGCGAAGGTGCTGGTCGTGACGGTGGCGCAGACCGTGTTCGGGGCGGTGGTGGCGGGCGCTTCGTTCTGGTCGACCCAGGCCGTGCTGTCGACCCGGGACATCGGGCTGCCGATCACCCACCCGGGCGCGCCGCGCATCGTGGTGGCCTCGGCCCTCCTCGCCCCGGTGTGCGCGGTGGCCGGGATGGCGCTCGGCGCGCTGTTCCGCAAGAGCGCGCTGTCGATCGTCGGCTCGGTGGTCCTGCTCCTGCTGCTGCCCGCGGTGCTCTCGGACCGGCGCCACCTGACCGCGGTGCTCGCGCACGCGACGCCGCTGCACGCCTGGCAGCGGCTCGCGGACGCGGGACCCGCCGCCGAGGAGCTGTTCCCGTGGTCGGCGGGCGGAGCCTGGCTGGTGTACGCGCTGTGGGCGCTGGGCGGGGCCGCGGTGACGGTCCTCGCGGTACGGGGCCGGGACCAGTAGCGGGTCACAGGGGGCGGCGCAACCGGCGGCGCAGCCGGCGGCGCACGAGGGATTCGTGGACGAGGCGCCCGACGAGGGCGCCTCCGTACACGACGAAGCCGACGCCGACGAGCCAGGACTGGAGGACGAGGACGGTGCCGAACTGGCCGTACGTCACCGCGTTCGAGGCGATGAGCGGCGAGAAGACGAGCTGCGAGAAGATCCGCAGCCCGAGGAGGCCGAGGGCCGTGAGGGCGGCTCCGGGCGCGAGGGCGCGCCAGCGGATGCGGCCGCAGAGCAGGAACCGCTGGGACCACCAGAAGAAGGCGAAGGTGCCGCCGAGGTCGCCGAGGGCGACGACGGTGGTGACGCCGGCGGGGGCGTTCTCGGGCGCGGGGAACGCGACGAAGAGGAGCAGCGCCGCGACGAGGACGCCGAGCCAGACGACGTGCCGCCACATGGTGTGCCAGCGGGCCGTGGGGAGGTCCCAGACCCGCTCGTACCCGGTCTGTACGGCGGATCCGAAGGTGACGCCGAAGGCGGCGAGGGCGGCGAGGCCGAAGGCGGTGGTGCGTTGGAGGGCTTGGCCCGGCTGGCCGAAGAGCCGCTCGACCTCCTCTTCCGAGACCTCGGAGACGCCGAGGCCCTGGACGAGCCAGCGGGCGAAGCCCTGGCCGCTGGCGAGGTCTGCGGCGGCCACGACGATCAGGAGGGGGACGAGGGTGAGCAGGCTGAGTGCCGCGAAGCCCATGGCGCGGTGCATGAGCTCCATGGCGCGGCCGCGGTTCCAGGCGAGCCCGACGGGCGAGGCGAGGACCCGCGCGTGGAGCCGCTGCGACCAGTGGCCGTTCTCCGTGGGGGCACCGTCGTGCGGCGGACCGGGAAGGGAGGGCATGCCTCGTCAGGTACCCGGACAGACGGGCGGGCCATCGCGGGGTGCCGCCGAACGGGTGGTGGCGGCCGGGCTGCGACGGGCGGGCGACGACGGGCGGGGGCGATGGTCGGAGGGCAGCGGGCGGGTGGTGGCGGCCGGGCTGCGACGGTCGGGCGACGACGTTCGGAGGGCGGCGGGCGGGTGGTGGACCGAGGTGCCTCTCGCGGCTCGGGGCGGGGGTCAGCCGGTGCGGCGGGGGCGGGCGGCGGGGCCCGGGCGGACGGTGACGTCACGGGGCGTGAGGACGGCCCGTTCGTCGCCCTCGCACTGGACGACGACGCGGACCGGGGAGCCGCACCCGCCGTGCCGGATGTCGAGGACGGGGCCTTCGGGCTCGGCGGCGTGGGTGTCACCCCACTGCTTGAGGGCGAGGAGCACGGGCCAGAGGTCGACGCCCTTGCGGGTGAGCCGGTACTCGTGGCGGGTGCGGGCGCCGGGTTCGCGGTAGGGCTCGCTGCGCAGGAGCCCAGCGGCGACGAGCTTGCGGAGGCGGTCGGCGAGGACGGCCTCGGACAGGCCGAGGTGGTGGCGGAACTCGTCGTAGCGCCGGACGCCGTTGAACGCCTCGCGCAGGATCAGCAGGCTCCACTTCTCGCCCACGACGTCCAGGGTGCGGCGGACCGGGCAGTTCTCCGTATCCGTCTCCAGCCAGTTCATCCGCCCACTGTAGCCACCTGGCTCTGCCGTTGACAGTCAGCGGACGGCACGGCTAGCTTCGCTGTAGAAAGTCAGCTGGTGAGCGGAGTGGAGTGGTGATGGGGCGGTCACGAACGGTCGAGTGGGATGACGCCGGGGCCACCGCGCGCGCCGCGATGTCGATGGCGGGCATCGACTTCCTGCGGGAGATGATCGCGGGCCGCCTGCCCGGACCGCCGATCGCCGCCCTCCTCGGCTTCACCCTGGAGGAGGTCGAGCACGGCCGCGCGGTGTTCGCACTCGAACCGGGCGAGGAGCACTACAACCCGATCGGCAGCGTGCACGGCGGCGTGTACGCGACGCTGCTCGACTCGGCCGCAGGCTGCGCGGTGCACACCACGCTCCCGCAGGGCATGGCGTACACCTCGCTCGACCTCTCGACCCGTTTCCTCCGCCCGATCACAATGGGCACGGGCAAGATCCGGGCCGTCGGCACGGTGATCTCCCAGGGCCGCCGCACCGCGCTCGCGGAAGCGGGTCTGTACGACGCGGAGGACCGGCTCCTCGGTCACGCGACGAGCACGTGCATGCTCTTCCCGATCCCGACCTGACCGGTTCGCGGTCGGTCCCGGGAGCCCGACGGGTCAGCGGATGCCGAGGACCGGGAGGGTGCGGGTGCAGCCGTCCGGGGCGACGTCGGGGATGCCGTTGGCCTGGAGGGCGGCGCTCACCAGGGTGGCGAGCAGGTCGATGTCCGACCCCATGTCCAGACGGACCGTCACCCAGCCCGATCCGGCGCGCAGACGCACCGCGCTCGACCCGAGGAGGGCCGGGCGCAGTTTCGCGATCATGGCGCGGGTGAGATGGACGTCGGCCTCGTGCTCACCGTGGAAGTGGACGATTTCCTGCGTCGCGGTGCCCAGTCCGAGCTCGGCGCCGCAATGGGCGCGGCCGGGGGTCAGCGAGGGCCAGCTCATCAGACGTTCACTGGCATGCCTGGCCGTGTTCATACGAGGAGCGTGCACGGCCCCGGGGCCGTGCACAAGCGTCCTGCCGCAAGAATCCCGCCCAGGCGTGAAACAGGCCCCCGACAAGGGGGGTGTGACCGTGAGTCACCGCGATTCGTGGGGAGGAAGTGACCCTGTGTCACGACGTGGGGCGCGCGTGGACGCGGGCCGCGAGGACCGCCACGTCGTCCTCCGCCCCGTGCGCGCCGAGACCGCGGAGGACCTCGTCGACGACCTCCCTGGGGCCGGAGCCGGCGGGCAGCCGGAGGGCGGCGAGACGGGCGAGGGACACGTCGATGTCCTCGCCGCGGCGCTCGACGAGGCCGTCGGTGAAGATCAGCAGGGTCTCGGCCGGGGTGAGCGGGCACGTGGTGGGCTCGTAGCCGCCGACACCGGTGCCGAGCGGCGGGCCCACCGGGAGGTCGACGAGCCGCGCGGAGCCGTCCGCGGCGAAGACGACCGGCGGCAGGTGTCCCGCGCTGGCGAAGGTCGCGCTGCCGCGTGCCGGGTCCACCCGGACGAGCAGGCAGGTGGCGGGGCGGCGGCCCTCGTCCTCGGCGACCACCGAGTCGAGGTGCCGCAGCACCCGGTGCGGCGGCAGGTCCGTCGCGGCGACCTCGCGGAGCGCCGTGCGGTAGGCGTTCATGTCCACGGCCGCCGCCAGTCCGTGCCCCATCACGTCGCCCACGACGAGGAGGGTCCTGCCGAAGTGGAGCCGCACGGTCTCGAACCAGTCGCCGCCCACCAGGGTCCGCTCCCCGGCGGGCAGGTAGCCGCCCGCGATCTCCAGGTTCGGGTGCGGACGGCCCGGCTCGGCGACCAGCGCGCGTTGCAGGTGCAGGGCGGTGTCCTCGGTCGCGGCGAGCCGGCGGGCGTGGCCGAGGTGCCGGGCCGCCAGCCGGGCCACGTGGCGGAGCAGCGCCACCTCGTCCGCGGAGAACGCGCCGGGGCCGGCGCGGGAGACGGTGACCGTCCCGAGCGGCTCCTCGTCGTGGACGGCGAGCGGTACGGAAAGGCCGTGGCCGGCGGATGCGGCACCGACGGGTTCGGCGGCATGGCCCACGGGCTCGGCGGCACCGACGGGGCCCACGGCCGTCGCCCCCTCGGATATCGCGCCGGGCGTCGTGCCGGCGCCGGGGGCGGCTGCGCCGGCCGTCCCGGTGCCGGCCGCGACGGCGTCGGCAGTCACGGCACCGGCGGTCACCGCTCGGGCCGTGACGGCTCCGGCTGGTCCGACCGCCCCGCCCGCCCCGGCTGCTCCGACCGCTCCGGCTGTGACGGCGCCCGCCGGGAAGTCGCCCGTCGGGAAGCCGCCCGCGCCCCCGTCGACCGGGCCAGGGGCCGCGTCGCCCCGCTGCCGCGTTCCGGCGGGCGGTTCCGCGCGGAGGTCGACCGTGGCGGAGGCGCCGGCGAGGTGGCGGGTGAGGAAGGACGCGAGTTCGCGGCAGGTGGTCGTCTCGTCAAGCGTCGAGCCGATCTCGCCGATCGCCTGTTCGAGGGCCCGCACCCTGGTCAGGAGGGCCTCGTCCCGTTCCGCCACGACACCTCCACCGCCCGCGCGGTCCCCCGGGCGGCGTACCCGGTCTCCCCATTGCACCAGCGGGTGGCGCCCCGCGCATGGCACGGAGCCGGTGCGGGACGGTTGTGCGGCGGTGCCCGATCTGATCAAGTACGACTGATGCTACTGGCCAGTACGCCATTCCGCTCCCCGGGGGGACAGCCATGACCACCGCCACGACGACCGGATTCTTCGCCTCCGTCGACGACGTCGCCGAACGGCTCGCCACCACCGGCTACCTCGCGTCGCCGGCCGTCGCCACCACCGTGTTCCTCGCCGACCGGCTCGGCAAGCCGCTGCTCGTGGAGGGCCCGGCCGGGGTCGGCAAGACGGAGCTCGCCAAGGCCGTCACGGCGGTGACGGGGGCCCGCCTCGTGCGGCTGCAGTGCTACGAGGGCGTCGACGAGTCCCGCGCCCTCTACGAGTGGAACCACGCCAAGCAGCTGCTGCGGATCACGGCGGGGCGCGGCGAGTCCTGGGACGAGACGCGGACGGACATCTTCGGCGAGGAGTTCCTGCTCCCCCGGCCGCTGCTCACCGCGATCCGGTCCGAGGAGCCGACGGTGCTCCTGATCGACGAGACCGACAAGGCCGACGTCGAGGTGGAGGGCCTTCTCCTGGAAGTGCTCGGCGACTTCCAGGTGACCGTCCCGGAACTCGGCACGATCACCGCGACGCGGCGCCCGTTCACGGTCCTCACCTCGAACGCGAGCCGCGAGCTGTCCGAGGCGCTCCGTCGGCGCTGCCTGTTCCTCCACATCGGCTTCCCCGAGGAGGAGCTGGAGCGCCGGATCGTCACCCTCAAGGTGCCGGGCCTCGATTCCGCGCTCGCCGCGTCCGTCGTACGGGTCGTGGGGGCGCTGCGGGCGATGGACCTGCGGAAGGTGCCGTCGGTGTCGGAGACGATCGACTGGGCCCGCACGCTGCTCGCGCTCGGCGCGGACCGGCTGGACGAGCGGGTCGTCCGGGAGACCCTGGGCGTCCTCCTGAAGCACCAGGAGGACATCGTGAAGGCGGCGGCCAAGCTCGACCTGGACGCGGTGTGAGCACGGCGGCGCCCGCCGGAGGGACGGCGGAACGCCTCACCGGCCTCGTGGCGGCGCTGCGCGCGCACGGGTTCGGGATCGGGACGGGCGAGACGGTCGACGCGGGGCACGCGCTGGAGGCGGTCGGCTTCACGGACCGGGAGCGGGTCCGTGAGGCGCTGGCGGCGACGCTGCTCCACGGCACGCTCCAGCGCGCGGTGTTCGACCGGGTCTTCGACCTGTACTTCCCGCTCGGTGGCGGTGCCCCCGGGGCGCCGGAGGCGTACGGGGACACCCCGGCGGATCTCGCGGCCCTGCGGGACCGGCTCGCCGAGGCGCTGGCCGCCGGTGACGGCGCCGCGCTCGACCGGCTCGCGGCCGAGGCGGTGGGCGGTTTCGGGGGCTTCGGTTCGGGGCCGGAGTCGGACGGCTGGTCCTCGTACCGGACGCTGTCCCGGGTGCGTCCCGAGACGCTGCTCGCCCGGGTGCGCGACCGGGTGCGGGCGGCGGGGGCGGCGGACCCCGAGTTCGCCGACCGGCTGCTGGAGGACGAGATCCGGCGCCGGATCGAGGCCTTCCGGGAGCGGGTGCGGACCGAGGCGCGGCGGCGGGTCGCGGAGCGGCAGGGCCGCGACCGGGTCGCACGCCGGGCGGTCGCCGGCACGGCGGACCGCGTGGACTTCCTGCTGGCCGGCCGGGAGCAGCTGGACGAGCTGCGGCGGACGGTACGGCCGCTCGCGCGGAAGCTGGCCACCCGGCTCGCGGCCCGGCGGCGGCGGGCGGCGCGCGGCGAGATCGACCTGCGGCGGACGCTGCGCGGCTCGCTGTCGACCGGTGGCGTGCCGGTGCGCCCCGTGCTGCGGCGGCGCCGGCCACGGCGTCCCGAGCTGGTCCTGCTGTGCGACGTCTCGGGGTCGGTGGCGGGCTTCGCCCAGTTCACGATGCTGCTGGTGCAGGCGCTGCACGACCAGTTCAGCCGGGTGCGGGTCTTCGCCTTCGTCAACCGGGTGGACGAGGTGACGGATCTGATCGCCCGGGGTGCGGCCGACCCCGCCGCGCTCGGCGACCGGATCCTCGCCGAGGCGCGGTTGACCGGCTGGCACGGTCAGAGCGACTACGGCACCTCGCTGGGCGAGTTCGCCGAGCGGTACGCGGAGGCCGTCGGTCCCCGCACGGTGGTGTTCGTCCTCGGCGACGCCCGCACCAACGGCGCCGATCCCAACCTCGCGGCGCTGCGGAGCGTCGCCGACCGTGCCCGCCGGGTCCACTGGCTCAACCCCGAGCAGCCCTCCCTGTGGGGCACGGGCGACTCGGTGGCCCCGGCCTACGTCGGCCTCGTCGAGATGCGCCCGTGCCGCAACGCCCACCAGCTGGGTTCCCTGATCAGCCGCCTGCTGCCGGTCTGACCGGGGTACGCGCGCGGGGCGGGCGGCGCCGCGCGCGGGGCGGGAGGGTCCCCGCGCCGCACCCCCGGCTCCGCCCGGTTGTACGAATGCCGGACAGGCGAACTAGCGTGGCCCCCATGGAACTTTTGGGAGAGATCACGACCGACCGTCCCCTGCTCGTCGTCGCGGTCAAGGAGGAGGCGCAGTTCCTCGACACGGACCTGCCGGTGCTGCTGACCGGCATGGGCAAGGTGAACGCGGCGACCGCGCTCGCGACCGTGCTGGGCCGGGGGCCGCGGCCCTCCGGGATCGTGAACCTGGGGACGGCCGGTGCCCTGCGGGCGGGCTGGACCGGCACGCACGTCGTCGGCACCGTGGTGCAGCACGACCTCGACGGTGAGCTGCTCGCCACCCTGACCGGCGAGACGTACGGGGCGCCCCTGACGCTGCCGGACGGCGGTGACGTGGTCCTCGCCACCGGCGACGCCTTCATCGCCGACGAGGCCGCCCGCGTCCGGCTCGCGGAGCGGGCGGCGCTGGTCGACATGGAGGGGTACGCGCTCGCCACGGCGGCCGGGCTCGCCGGCGTGCCGCTGCGCATCGTGAAGCACGTCAGCGACGAGGCCGGTGACGGCGCCGCCCGCAGCTGGCGCGAGTCGGTCGCCGAGTGCGCGCGGGCGCTGGCGGACTGGGCGGAGGCGAACACCCCGTACCGCTCCTGAGGCGGCGGGCGTGACGCGCACACCGCCACCGAGTCCCGTGGACGTCCCCCGGTGCCGCTCCCGCGCGCCGGGGACGCCCCGTATCGGCTCCCCGAAGCGCGGGGCGCCTCCCCCGCGACGCGTCGCCTCCGCGGCGGCTCAGGGACGCTGGAAGTGGACCTCCGGGTTCTCCGGCGACGGGCCGTCGAGGACGGGGCGCGGGAGTCCGCGCAGGTGCCGGTCGAAGAAGGCGGCCACGTACGTCCGGGTGACGGCGACGGCCCGGTCGGTGGGCAGCGGGGACTGGGGCAGGCCGAAGTGACGCGCGATCACGGGCCCGTCGGAGAAGGTGAAGTGCTCGGATCCGGCCACCGTGATCCAGCGCTTCCACCCGTCGAGCGCCGTCCACGTCCGGTCCCAGCTGGTGTCGGTCCCTCCGGGCAGGTGCGTCTCGTCGTGGGTGCCGAGCATCATGAACGGCCGGCCCCGCAGGCCCTCGGCCGGAAGCTCCTCCCAGAACGCGCCGTCCATGTTCACGCCGGCGTCGACGCGCGGATCGGCGACCATCGCGGTGGCGGCGCTCGCCCCGCCGATGGAGTGGCCGGCCATCCCGACCCGGCTCGCGTCGATGACGTCGGCGTACCGCCAGGCCGGCCGCGGCCCGGTGAGCCGGTCCAGGACGTACCGCATGTCGGCGGCGCGGGTCGCGGTCACGACACCGGCGTGCACGCCGCCCTCGTCGAGGGCCGTGCAGGCGACGCAGGTGAGGGTCCGGCCGCCGGGGAGGCTGATCCCGTACGACTCGTAGGCGTGGTCGACGGAGGCGACGACGTAGCCGCGGGAGGCGAGGTCCTCGGCGAGGTGGGTGAGCGTCCAGCGCGAGACCCCGAAGCCCGGCGAGAGCAGGACCAGGGGGCGCCGGCCCGGCGCCGGGCGGACGTCGGTCCTGCTGTGGGTGCGCGTCCTGGCCAGCAGGTCGCCGGAGACGCCCGGCCCGAGCTGCGCGGCGAGCAGCCGCGCCTCCTCCCGGGTCGCGTACGGGGCGGGCTTGCCGCCTCCGGAGCGCGCGGCCGGGTAGTGGAGCGTGACCATGAGGGCCCGCCCGTCGGCCGTGGGCACCCAGGGGTCGGTGCGGGAGCGGTCGACCAGCGGCACGACCGAACTGCCGACGGCGTACGGACCGGTGGGCGCCGGGAGGGCGGCGGCCCGGACCGGCTGCGACTGCGACTGCGCGGTCGCCGACGGGGCCGTGGTGTCGGGGCCGGCGGCCGCGGTGGCGACTCCGGCGGGTAAGGCCAGGGAGCAGGCGAGGACGGCGGCCGCGGCCGCCCGGGTGATGCGGATTCGGGTCATGCGGGCACGGTAGGCGGGGCGGACGGGCCGGCGCGTCCGCCCACGGGCCCACGTCGGATCAGCCCCGGGTCTGAGTCGAGATCCGGCCCCGAGATCCGGCCCCGAAGACCGCCGGGCGTCCCGCCGGCTCCTCACCCGGGCGCCGGAGCCCACGGACGTCCGCCGGTCACCTCGTTCGGCACCGGTCACCTCGTTCGGCGCCGACTCCCGCGTTCGGCGCCGGAGTCCACGGGGCCCCACCGACTCCCGTCCCCTGCACAGGAGTCCGCGAACGACCGCCGGCTCCCTCCCCTGCACCGGAGTCCACGAACCACCACCACCTCCTCCTTCCCGGGCCCGGCCCCGACCGCCCGGCGTGCTGCACGGCCGGGCAGCGGACCCCGAACCGCCGGGTGGACCTTGACAGTTCGGAAGGCGGCCTGCCTATGGTGAGGCGACCCCGTCCGCACCCGGACGGGTCCATCACTGGGGGGAGGCGCACGTGATCGCAGTGGTCACCCTGTCGCCGCACGCCCCTGCCCGGGCCGGTGCCCGGCTGGTCTGCCGCAGGCACGTCGACTTCTGCCGTACCGCCTCGGCCATCTGTCCTTCCGCTCGCGCCTGACCCGCTCCGCGTGGGTCCGCGCGTCCCGTGACGTCCCGTCCGCCCGACCCCCGGCAGCCGTGCCCCGCGCCGCTGCCGCGCCGTCGCGCGCCCCTGACTTCCGGAAGGACTCCCATGCCCCGCCCTGCCCTGCGCCTGGCCGTCGAGATCGACGGCGAAGGTGCCCATCCGTCCGCGTGGCGACGTGCCGCGCACGCTCCCGGCGAGCTGCTGAGCCCTCGGCGGCTCGCCCGGGTCGCGGCCGTCGCCGAGAACGCCGGGTTCACCCTGGTCACGCTCGACGACTCGATCCTGCCGCCGGGTTCCGGCGACGGCACCGGCCCCGTGGGCCGGATCGGCGCCGTGGAACGGGCCGCGTTCGTGGCCGCGTCGACGAGCGTCCTCGGCGTGGCGCCGGTGCTCGCGACGACGTACGCGGAGCCGTTCCACGTCTCGTCGCAGCTGGCCTCTCTCGACCACGTCTCGGCCGGCCGGGCCGGGTGGGTCGTGGGGGTCGAGGAGGATCCCCGGGCGGCCCGCGCCTGGGGCCGGCCCGAGGTCGAGGGCGCCGATGCCCAGGCCCGGGAGGCCCACGACGGTCTGCGGGTCGTACGGGACCTGTGGGACTCGTGGGAGGACGACGCGGTGATCCGGTCCGTGGCCACGAGCCGCTACCTGGACCGGTCCCGGCTGCACGCGATCGACTTCGCGGGCGAGACGTACTCCGTGAAGGGCCCGTCGATCGTGCCGCGACCGCCGCAGGGACGGCCCGTGGTCCTGGCCCGCCGGGGCGTGGTTCCGGCGGGGCTGACCGACGTGGCCCTGGTCGGCGGAGCCACCGCGGCCGAGGTGGGCGCGGCCGCGGGCGCCGCCGGCGCGCCGCTCGCCTTCGCGGAGGTCGAGGTGGCCCTGGACACGCCGGGCGAGACGGCGGAGGAACGGATCGCCGACCTGGAGCGGTCCGCCCCGTGGGGCGCGCACCCGGACCGGTTGCGGTACTCCGGCCCGGCCGCCGGTCTGGTGGCGCTCCTCGCGGATCTCGCCGGCCACGTCGACGGCGTACGGCTGCACCCGCTCGTCCTCGACGAGGACCTGGCGGTGCTCTCCCGGCTGGTCCTGCCCGAGCTGTTCGTCCGGCGGATCGCTGCCAGGCCGCTGCCGGGCACGACCCTGCGCGCCTCCCTGGGCCTCCCCCGGCCCCTCAGCCGCTTCACGACCGACGGCGCCGCCGCGCTCGTCCCGGAGGAGACCCGATGACCCGCGCCGACCGCGACGACGTTCCCCGCCCCGACGCCCGGCTGCACTTCGGGGTGTTCTTCCAGGGGGTCAACCACTGGACGATCTGGTCGGCCCCCTCCAGCGGTTCCCAGATCGACCCGGCCTCGTTCCTGCGGGTGGCGCGGACCGCCGAACGCGGGCTCTTCGACGCCTTCTTCCTCGGGGACGGTCTGCGGCTCCGCGAGTCCGGCGGCGGCGGCATCCACGAACTCGACGTGGCGGGCCGGCCCGACTCGATCACCCAGCTGGCGGCGCTCGCCGCCGCGACCGAGCGGATCGGGCTCGTCTCCACCTCGAACACCACCTTCAACGAGCCGGGCGACCTCGCCCGCCGGCTCGCCGGGCTCGATCTGCTGTCCGGCGGCCGGGCCGGCTGGAACGTGGTGACCACGCACAACGCCTGGACCGGGGAGAACTTCCGGCGCGGCGGTTTCCTCGACCACGCCGACCGCTACCGGCGCGCCGAGGAGTTCCTGAGCGTCGCGCGCGCCGTGTGGAACGGCTGGGCCGACGGTGCCGTGGCGGAGTCCGCCGAGGCGCGTTCCTGGTCGGTGCCGGACGCGGTGGGGCGCGTACGGTCGCGGGGCGCGCACTTCGACGTCGACCTGGCGCCGACCCTGCCGCGCAGCGCCCAGGGCCATCCGGTGATCTTCCAGGCGGGCGACTCCGGGGAGGGCCGGGACTTCGCGGCGCGCCACGCGGACGTGATCTTCTCGGCGCACGGGACGGACTTCGACGACGCCCTCGCGTTCGCCGAGGACGTACGCCGCCGGCTGCGGGCCGCGGGCCGGTCCGAGGACGCGCTGCGCATCCTGCCGGGTACGGAGATCGTCATCGGCGCGACCGAGAAGGAGGCGGAGGAGAAGGCCCGCTGGGTGCGGCTGGAACAGGTCACGCCCGCGGTGGCCCTCGGCATCGCGAGCCGGCTGTGGGGCTTCGACCTGTCGGAGCGGGACGCCGACGGGCCGCTGCCCGCCGAGGAGCCGGTGGCCGCCCGGGACACCGGGAAGTTCGGCACCCGCTGGGTGGACGACCCCCGGGCGGAGGTGGCCGTGTGGCGGGCGAAGGCCGAAGCCAACGGCTGGTCCCTGCGCGAGACCGTGATCGAGCTCGGTCCGCAGCGCGGGCACGTCGGCACCCCGGCCGGACTCGCCGAGAAGTTCGCCCGCTTCGCCCGGCACGGTGCCCTCGACGGCTTCAACATCTCGCCGTACCTGGTCCCGGACGGGCTCGACGACATCGTCGACCTCCTCGTGCCCGAGCTCCAGGAGCGGGGCGTGTACCGGACCGCGTACACGGGGACGACGCTCCGGGAGCACCTGGGGCTCGCGCCGGTGGTGTGACGCGCCGGTGGGGCGCGCACCCGGCCGGTCCGCGCCCCACCTTCCGTACGGTCTCCCGGGCTCAGCCGAGGGGCAGTTCCAGGAACGACGGCTCGTCCGCCGGTGAGCCGACGGTGGTCTGCGTCCAGGTGACGGAGGCGTCTCCGTACAGCGGGTCCTTGCTGTCGACGACGAGCATCAGCCGGTGGCCGGCGGGGATGTCGTACGCGGCGGCCTGGAGCCGCCAGGTCACGGTGGTGTCCTGCTCGGGCGTCAGGTCGTACACGTTCAGGGGCTCGTGGGTGATGATCCGCGCCGTGTCGTCCTCGGCGACGTCCAGGAGGTGGGCGACGAGGCTCGCCGAGGCGGCGGTGGAGCGGACCGCGAGGCGCAGGCGCGGGACGCCCCGGATCCTGCGGCCCGCCGCCCCCTCCCCGTCCGGGGCGACGAGCGGCCCGGTGGTCCATGCCACGGCGTGCCGGCGGTCGATCTTGCGGGTGTCGTAGACCTTGGGGTTCCCGGCCCACTCCGCCTGCCCGGTGGTCATGAGGGGCAGGTCCATGGCGGTGGCCTCGGTGTCCACGCCGGCGACGAACGTCCGACGCCAGTCCACGCCCTCGGGCGGTGCCGTGTCGCCGCCGGTGACGAGTGCGCCGTCGGCGCCGCCCGCCCCGTCGCCGGTGAGGGCGAACGTCTCAACCCCGGTGGTGACCCGGTCCCAGTCTGCGCGGCTCTCGCGGACCGCGGGTTCGACGACGCGGTTCTCCCCGGTGGGCCGGCCGGTCTCCGGATCCAGGACGGGTTCCGTGACGTAGGTGAACATCACCTGGTTGCAGACCTCGTCCCAGTCCTCCACCCCGTTCCGCTCGCCCTTGAGGTGGTGGTCGAGCCAGGCGTACGCCTCCACCAGGGGGAGGTCGGCCCGGCCCGGCCGGGTGCCGATGAGGCCGGCGGCCTCGGGGGCGGCGTGGTCGCCGATCCAGAGGTTGAGCCGCTTGGGCACCCGCAGGCCCCGGAAGGTCGTCAGGACCTGGTTCACCGGGAACAGGCTCTCGTGCCAGGTGTGGGAGAGGAAGGTGGGCGTGCCCTTCTCGTTGGTCTGGGAGAGGTACTCCTCGGGGGAGCGTCGGCGGCCCCAGGCGACGACGGCGTCCAGGTTCCGGTTGTTCGCGAAGTCGTCGAGGATCGCCCGGTTGGCCGCGTCGAACCGCTCCTCGACCGGACCGCCGGTGAAGTCCACGAGGGCCTCCACGGCCTTCACGTGGCGGGTGTCGTGGTCGTAGAGGCTGGTGGCGAGGTTGCCCCAGGTGCTGAGGGCGACGACGGCGGACACCCGTTCGTCGTGGGCCGCGACGAGCTGGCTGATGCCGGAGCCGTAGGACTCGCCCATGAAGCCGATGACACCCGGCGCGAAGCGGTCGATCGCGAAGTCGACGACGTCCGAGCCGTCGGAGACGTCGTTCGGTCCCGCCACGTCGACGAGGCCCTCGGAGGTGGACGGGAGTCCGGCGTAGCCGAGGCCGCGGGGCGTGTAGGCGAGGACGTGGTACCCCTTGCGGGCCAGGACCGTGTACGCCCAGAGGAAGATCGGCCAGCCGAACGGCGTCCAGCCCGCCGGGAAGACGACGAGCGGGTGCGGTCCCGGCGCCAGCTGCCGGAGGCTGAAGGCGGAGAGCCGGACGCCGTCCGTGGTCTCGATGCGGTGGTACGCGGGCCGGGCCACGCCGCGTACCTCTTCGACGTGCGCGGCGAGTTCGGCGGGCAGGAGGTCCTCGGCGCTCGGATCGAGCAGCGCGGTGGCGAGGGTCTGGCCGAGCCGGGCGGCGTCGGCGTTCACCGTTCCGTCGGCGGCCCAGAGGCCGCTCGCCCCGATCCGGGCGGTCTCGGCGGCGGTGAGCCCCGCCGAGACGCCGGGGAAGCCGGGAAAGTCCTCGGACGGGTCGGCGGTGAAGGGAGTGTCCTGGGGCACGTGCACCCGTTCCTCTCGAGTGGACTGCTGGCTGTCCGCCGGGCGGACGGTCGCAAGCCTCACGCATGGGGAGCAGAGCGACCAGAGCGCATGAACAGCGCACAGATCACGGAACCGGACGCGAACGACACAAGCCGCCCCGAAGTCGATGTTTGGGACTCCGGGAACGGGCCGAGGGTCAGCCGGGCTGCGGCGTGCGGGAGACGAGCAGGGCGGCCACGTCGTCGTCGAGGCCGTCGGCGCCGTACGCGACGAGGTCCCGGTGCAGGATTCCGGGCACGTCACCGGCCGGTTCCCGCACCCAGCCGCGCATGCGCGTCTCCAGCGGGTAGAAGGTGCCGGCCCGGTCGCGGGTCTCGCTGACGCCGTCGGTGTAGAGCAGCAGCCGGTCCCCGGGGCCGAAGGGGACCTCCTCGATCCGGTGGTCGTTCTCGGCGAGCCCCGCGAGGTTGACGGGCAGCGAGGGGTCGGCGAAGACGACCGGCGCGACCTCGTTCCCGTGCTGGAGCAGCGGGGCGGGGTGGCCGCAGCTGAGGAGCCGGGCGACGTCGTGGTCGTCGGGCAGTTCCACCAGGACGACGGTGGCGAAGCGTTCGGCGGCGTCGGAGTCGGGGTCCCAGCCGCCGTAGCGGGTGAGGCCCTCGTCGAGCCGGTCGGCGAGGGAGGCCAGGTCCGGGGCGTCGTTGACGGTGGCGCGGAAGGCGCCGAGCAGGACGGAGGCGGTCTCGACGGCGCCGAGGCCCTTGCCCTGGACGTCCCCGAGCATGAGCCGCACCGCGCCCGGAACCCGTACGGCCTCGTAGAAGTCGCCGCCGATCCTGGCCTTGGCGGCGGCCGCGAGGTACAGCAGGCGCAGGTCGAAGCGGCCGAGGCGGTCCGGGAGCGGGCGCAGGACCACCCGCTGCACGACCTCCGCCACGGCGGTGACCTCGCGCAGATCCCGTTCGTAGCGCGTGCGGACGCGGCTGACCCAGGCCGAGGCGGCGGTGACGGCGGCGAGCACGACCTCGCTGGCCAGCAGTTCGGGCGCGGCCTCGTCCCGGCCGAAGGTGAGCAGCACGCGCACCGCCATGGCGAGCAGCCCGATGCCGATCGTCCCGCGCACGCTCCAGGTGACGGCGGCGAGCGCGGGCGCGGCGACGAGGAGGCGTTCGAAGCGCTCCTCGTCGGCGGTGAAGACGTCGGCGAGGGCCGTCAGGACCAGGACCAGGAAGGGGAGGGCGCGACCGACGTTGAACTGGGTGCGCGCCGCGCCGGGAGGACGCCGGCGACCAGCAGCGGGCATCTCACGATCGTACGCAGGTCTGCTGTCCCGACCCGGGTGGCTTCGGTCCCCGGCGTGTCCGCTGATCCGCCCCCGGTCGCCCTCCCGGACGCCGCCGAGGGCCGCGGTCCCGAGCCCCGGGCAGGGCGAGCGCGGCGGGGAGCGCGAGGGCGGCGACGACGGCCAGGGCGGGCAGGGCGATCCCCCGGTCCGGTACGAATCCGCCCTGGGGGACGAGCGCGAGGAGGAGGGTCGCGAGGGCGACGCCGAACGCCGGGCCGATGTTCATCGCGGTCTGCTGGAGGCCGCCGGCGACTCCGGCGTGGGCCTCGGGCGCACGGTGCACGACGACGGAGGTCGCGGTGACCATCAGCGTGACGAACCCGGCGCCGAGGAGCGCGGAGGCAACCCCGACGGCGACGGCGCCGGCCGTCGCGTCCAGCCGGGCGAGCAGCAGGACCCCGAGCGTGAGCAGCGCCGCGCCGGCGGTCGCGGTGCGCCGGGGGCCGAAGCGGCGCTGGAGCGGGGGGCAGAACGGGGCGCCGAGCACCATGAGGGCGGCGAGAGGCAGGACCCGCAGCGCGCAGTCGAGGGGGTCGAGCCGCTGGACGTCCTGGAGGAAGTACGTCGTGACGAAGAGCGTGCCGAAGAGGGCCGCCGAGGCGGCGAGGAGCGCGGCGAGACCGGCGACGACGGGCGCGCTGCCGAGGAGTTCGGGAGCGAGCAGGGGCCGTGCGGTGCGCCGTTCGTGCCGCGCGAAGGCGATTCCGGCGGCCGCGCTCGCCGGGCACGCGAGCACGGCGGTGCCCGTTCCGCCGGGACGTGCCGCCTGGACGAGTCCGTGGACGAGCAGGCCGAGGGACGCGGCGAGGAGCAGGGCGCCCAGCGGGTCGAGCGAGGCGAGGCCGCCGGGTGCGGGCGCGGCCGGGCGTTCCGGCCGGTCCGGGCCCGGGCGCGGTTCCCCGGTCGTCAGGGCGACGAGGCCGATCGCGAGGGTCGGGGGCACGCCGAGGAGGAAGACGGAGCGCCAGCCGTACGCGGAGACCAGGGCGCCGCCGACGAGGGGCCCGGCCGCCGCGGCGAGGCCGATGACGGCGGTGCGCACGGCGATCGGGGTGGCGAGCCGCTCCGGTGGGTAGGCGGTGCGCAGCATGCCGAGGGTGGCGGGCTGGAGGAACGCGCCGCAGACGCCCTGGAGGACGCGCAGCAGGATCACCGCGCCGATTCCGGGTGCGAGGGCGATGCCGGTGGACGCGGCGGCGAAGCCGAGCGCGCCGAGGGCGAAGACCCGGCGGTGGCCGTAGCGGTCGCCGAGTCGGCCCGCGAAGACCAGCAGGCTCGCGACGGCCACGAGGTAGCCGGTGCTGGTCCACTGGACCTGGCCGACGTGGGCGTGCAGATCGCGTTGGAGCGCGGGCTGGGCGACCGTGAGGACGGTCCCGTCGAGGGCCACGACGGCCGCGCCGACGACGCTGCAGGCGAGGACGGGGGTGCGGGGCCGGGTCACGGCGTCTGCTCCGCCGGGCCGAGGTGGGCGTCGAGGGCGGCCGTGAGGAAGGCCACCGGGTCGTCGCCGCCGGTGGCGAGCGGGAGGCTGCCCCAGTGCCAGAGCTGGGCGATGCCGTGCAGGTTGGCCCAGAGCGCGCCCGCGACGACGGCGGCGTCGGCGTCGGGCCGGACGCGGGCGACGAGGTGGGCGAGGTGGGCGAAGAGCGGCAGGCTCGTCTCCCGCAGTCCCAGTCGGCCGCTCTCCAGGAGGTCGTGCCGGAACATCAGCTCGTACATGCCGCGCCGGGTCGCGGCGTAGTCCACGTACACGCGGGCGAGCAGTTCGATCCGTTCCCGCGGCCCGGCCTCCTCCCGGTCCGCGGCGGTGACGCGGTCGGCGAGTTCGGCGAAGCCCTGGCGGGCGATGGCCGACAGGAGGTCGAGGTGGGTCGGGAAGTGGCGGCGGGGTGCCCCGTGGGAGACGCCGGCCCGGCGCGCGATCTCGCGCAGCGAGAGGGCCTGGGCGCCTTCGCCGTTCACCAGCTCGACGCCCACCCGGACGAGCCGCCCGCGCAGTCCTGCTTCGGCGTCGACCGTCCCCGGGTCGCCGTGTGTCCCTGCTTCGTCATCCATGGCCACTGTCTACCAAGATCGAGTAGACACTGTCTACTCGACTATGCGCTCTCGTCCGTTACACTGGGTGCAGCGAAGGGGAGTAGCCCTGCGAACCGGTCGTCGACACACTGGAACCCCCGGGTTCCCGGTGACCGGGTCCGCGCACGACGCGGACGGGCGAGACCTTCGGCCAGGCAACAGCCGCGTCCGCGTTCCCGTGGGCGCGGTCCGTCATGCCGGGCCGAGTGGTCCTCCCGTCGCCCACCGAGGCGCCGTACGAAGTCCATGGGCCCGGACCGAGCAGAGAGCCCCGGTATGCACCTCGACCCCTTGGCGATCCTCACAGCCTTCGGGCTGATCTTCCTCGCCGAGCTTCCCGACAAGACGATGTTCGCGTCGCTCGCCATGGGCACGCGCATGCGTCCGCTGTACGTGTGGATCGGCACCTCCACCGCCTTCCTGGCGCACGTCGCCATCGCCGTGGGAGCCGGCAGCCTGCTCGGGCTGCTCCCCGGCTGGTCCGTGAAGCTGGCCTCGGCCCTGATGTTCGGCTTCGGCGCGTTCATGCTGCTGCGCGGCGGGGGCGACGACGAGGAGGCCGACGCGGGCGGCCGCACGGTCACCGGCTTCTGGCCCGTCTTCTCGACCGCCTTCATGGCCGTCTTCATCAGCGAGTGGGGCGACCTGACGCAGATCACCACCGCCAACCTCGCCGCCACCAACGGCACCTGGTCGACGGCGATCGGCTCGCTCGCCGCCCTGATGAGCGTCTCCGCCCTCGCCCTGGTGGCGGGCCGCTTCATCGCCAAGCGCGTACCGCTCAAGACCGTGCAGCGCGTCGGCGGCGTGTGCATGGCCGGCCTCGCGATCTGGTCCCTGACGGAGGTCTTCACCGGCTGACACCCCCTCCGCCGCACGTCCACGCCGCACCCCCCGCCCCCACGGGGGTGTGCGGCGTTCCGTCTCCGGTGCGACCATGCCGTGATGACCACCAGCCCCCGACCGACCGCCTCACGGCGCTCGACCGGCTCGACGCCCCACTGCCGGACGACTTCACGCTCCGCGACCTGACGGGTCGCTGACCCCTCACCGGCACCCCTCCCCCGCGGAGGGGCACCGCCGCGCGACCTCTTGATGAAGCAGTGAATCACTGCTTCACTCCTTCCATGCCCTACCGACGCACCCCCGCCGTCCAAGCCCGGCTCGACGCCCAGCGCGCCGCGGTCGTCGACGCGGCGCTCGGGCTGCTCGCCGAGCAGGGCTACGCCGGCTGCACGATGGCGGCCGTCGCGGCCCGAGCCGGAATCGCCACCGGCAGCGTGTACCGCCACTTCCCGAGCAAGGCCGAACTCGCCGTCGAGCTCTTTCGCACCGTGGTGCGCCGGGAGGTCGCGGCCGTCTCCGACGCCGCCGCGCACCCCGCGCACCGGTCGGCGGCCGAGCGGGTGGTCGCCGTCATCGAGACCTTCGCCCAGCGCGCCCTGAAGTCGCCCCGCCTCGCGTACGCGCTGCTCGCCGAACCGGTCGACCCGGCCGTCGACGCCGAGCGGCTCGTCTTCCGTCGCGCCTTCCGCGACGTGTTCGCCGCCCGCGTCGCGGACGGCGTGCGCACCGGCGAGCTGCCGCCCCAGGACCCCGCCCTGACGGCCTCCGCACTGGTGGGGGCGGGCGCCGAGGCGCTCGTCGGACCGCTGGCGGAGGGGTCCGTCGGGCCCGACACCGTACCCGCACTCGTCACCTTCACCCTGCGAGCACTGGGAGTTCCCGATGCCGACCACGCATGAGGTCACCAACCAGGTACCACCGCTGACCGGTTACGACGTCTCCGCCGACCCCGCGCTCCTGGAGGCGCTGCACCGGGAAGGCGCCGGCTGGGCCGAGGCCGAGGTCCGCGCCCTCGGACGGCGGGCCGGCGGCGAGGAGGCCCAGGAATGGGGGCGGCTCGCCGAGCGCCACTCCCCCGTCCTCCACACCCACGACCGGTACGGGCACCGGATCGACGAGGTCGAGTTCCATCCGCACTGGCACGACCTGATGGACACCGCCGTCCGGCACGGGCTGCACGGCGCGCCCTGGCGCGACGAACGGCCGGGCGCGCACGTGGCGCGCGCGGCCAAGGTGTTCGTGTGGGGGCAGGCCGACGCGGGCCACCTGTGCCCGGTCTCCATGACGTACGCCGCCGTGCCCGCCCTGCGCGCCCAGCCGGAGCTCGCCGAGGTGTACGAGCCGCTGCTCACCTCCTCCTCGTACGACTTCGGGCTGCGGGTGCCGACGGAGAAGCGCGGGATCATCGCCGGGATGTCGATGACGGAGAAGCAGGGCGGCTCGGACGTCCGGGCGAACACCACCCGGGCGGTACCGGCGGGCGAGCCCGGCCTGTACGCGCTGACCGGGCACAAGTGGTTCACCTCGGCCCCGATGTCGGACGTCTTCCTCACTCTCGCGCAGGCGCCCGGCGGCCTGTCCTGCTTCCTGGTGCCGCGCGTGCTGCCCGACGGCAGCCGCAACGCGATCCGCCTCCAGCGCCTCAAGGACAAGCTCGGCAACCGGTCGAACGCCTCCTCCGAGATCGAGTACGAGGGCGCCCTCGGCCGGCTGGTCGGCGAGGAGGGGCGCGGGGTGGCCACCATCATCCGGATGGTCAACATGACGCGGCTCGACTGCGCGATCAGCTCCGCGTCGGGGATGCGCCTCGGCCTCGTGCAGGCGGTGCACCACGCCACGCACCGCGAGGCGTTCGGGGCACGGCTCGTCGACCAGCCGCTGATGCGGAACGTCCTCGCCGACCTCGCGGTCGAGGCCGAGGCCGCGACCGTCGCCGCCCTGCGGCTCGCCGGGGCGGTCGACCGGGCGGCGCGCGGCGACGCGGAGGAGGAGCAACTGCGGCGGCTCGGCCTCGCCGTCACCAAGTACTGGGTGTGCAAGCGGGCACCCGCGCACGCGGCCGAGGCCCTCGAATGCCTGGGCGGCAACGGCTACGTCGAGGACTCCGGCCTTCCGAGGCTCTACCGCGAGTCGCCGCTGCCGTCGATCTGGGAGGGCTCGGGGAACGTCGCCGCCCTGGACGTGCTCCGGGCGATGGCCCGTCAGCCGCAGGCCGTCGAGGCGTACTTCGCCGAGGTCGACCGCGGCGCGGGCGCCGACCGGCGCCTGGACGCGGCGGTCGCCGGCCTGCGCAAGGACCTCGCGGGCCTGGGCGACGAGGCCTCGGTGGCGTACGGGGCGCGCCGCCTCGTCGAGCGCCTCGCGCTCGTCCTCCAGGGCTCCCTGCTGGTCCGGCACGGCGACCCGGCCGTCGCCGACGCCTTCTGCGCCTCACGCCTCGACGGCGACCGCGGCCTGGCCTTCGGCACCCTGCCGGCGGGCGTGGACACGGCGGCGATCATCGCCCGGAGCGGCCCGGACGCCGTGACCGCGGGCTGACGACCCGCGGGGCACGGACTCCGCTGGCCCGCCGCACCTTGCGGCGGGCGGCGGAGCCGCGTCCGTCAGGAGCCGGTGAGGACGACGAGGCGCTGGGTCGCGCGGGTCATCGCGACGTAGCGGTCGACCGCGCCCTCGACGCCGTCGCCGAAGGCGTCCGGGTCGACGAGGACGACCAGGTCGAATTCGAGGCCCTTCGACAGCGACGGGGTCAGGGACCGGACGCGGTCGGTCTCCCGGAAGGCCGGATCGCCGATGACGCAGGCGACGCCCTCGGTGTGCTCCGCCAGCCAGGTGTCGAGGATCGAGTCCCGTTCCGACACGGATCCGTGGACGACGGGGAGTCCGCTGCCGCGGACGGACGTCGGCACGTTGGCGTCGGGGATCGCGGCCCGGATGACCGGCTCGGCCTCGGCCATGACCTCCTCCGGGGTGCGGTAGTTGATGCTGAGGGTGGCCACGTCGATCCGGTCGAACCCGTTGCGCTCCAGCCGCTCCCGCCACGACTCCGTGAACCCGTGCCGGGTCTGGGCGCGGTCGCCGACGATGGTGAAGCTGCGGGACGGGCAGCGGAGCAGCAGCATCTGCCACTCGGCGTCGGTCAGTTCCTGGGCCTCGTCGACGACGATGTGGGCGAACGGGCCGGCGAGGGGTTCCGGGTCGGCTACGGGCAGCGCCGCGTCGTCGACCAGGCTGTCCTTCAGGTCCTGGCCGCGCAGCATCGTGACCGCGCCCTCGCCGTCGTCGTCGGCCGCGAGCACGTTGTCGATGACGTCGGCCATGCGGGCCCGCTCGGCGTCGACGGAGGCCTGGTGGCGACGCCTGCGCGCCGACGCCTCGGGGTCGCCGAGCCGCTGCCGGGCCGCGTCGAGGAGCGGCAGGTCGGACACCGTCCAGGCCTGCGGGTCGGTGCGCCGGAGCCTGCGCACCTCGTCGGGGCCGAGCCAGGGAGCGCACAGGCGCAGATAGGCGGGGACGGTCCACAGGTCGCCGACCAAGTCGGCCGCTTCGAGCAGCGGCCAGGCCCGGTCGAGCGTGTCGATCAGCTCCCTGTCGAGGAGCAGGGACTTGCGGAACAGCTCGGGCGGGACGTCCCCGTCGCTCTTGTCCGTGAGGATGGCGAGCAGCTCCTCCAGGATCTGGTCGCGCGCCTCGTTGTGCGGGGTGCCGGGCTCGACGGACCGGAACGCCTCCGCCCAGTCGTCCGCGCTCAGCCACACGTCGGACCAGGAGGTGGTGACCGTCATGCCCTCGGTGGGGGGCGATTCGTAGAACCGTACGGCCGTCTCGATCGCCCCGACCATGGCCGCGGTGGACTTCAGGCGGGCCGCCTCCGGGTCGGTCTCCAGCCCCGCTCGCGCTCCTTCGGCGACGAGGTCGCGCACGGTGCAGGTCTGTACGCCCTCTTCGCCGAGGCTGGGGAGGACGTCGGCGACGTAGTTCAGGTACGGCTGGTGGGGGCCGACGAACAGCACGCCGCCGCGCCGGTGGCCGAGGCGGGGATCGGAGTACAGGAGGTACGCGGTGCGGTGCAGGGCGACGACGGTCTTGCCGGTGCCCGGGCCGCCGTCGACGACGAGCGCGCCGCGGGATCCGGCCCGGACGATGGCGTCCTGGTCGGACTGGATGGTGGAGAGCACGTCGCGCATGCGGGCCGACCTGTTGCCGCCGAGGCTCGCGATGAAGGCGGACTGGTCGTCGAGCGCGGCGTGGCGCTCCAGGCCGTCGGCGGTGAACACCTCGTCCCAGTAGTCGCTGATCCGGCCGCGGGTCCAGCGGTACCTGCGGCGGCTCTCCAGACCCATGGGCTGGGCGTGGGTGGCGGCGAAGAACGGTTCGGCCGCGGGGGAACGCCAGTCGACGAGGAGCCGGCGCCCCTCGCTGTCGGTGAGGCCGAGGCGGCCGATGTACAGGGGTTCCGAGCCGTCCGCGCCGACGACGCGACCGAGGCACAGGTCGAGGCCGAACCGGCGCAGCGCGCGCAGGCGGCCGGTCAGCCGGTGGATCTCCAGGTCCCGCTCCATCGCCGCCTGGCCGGCGCCGCCGGGTGCCCGGCGCTCGGCGTCGAGGCGGTCGGACAGTTCGCCGATGGCCTGCTCCAGGCTCTCCGCGATGGCCGCGAAGTGCTTCTCGTCGCCGTCGATCAGCGCCGGGTCCGCCTTCGCGGCGAGGCTGTCGGACAGGTCGAAGGCGCTGGTGGTCTGAAGGTGCATGTCTCCCGTTTCCGCAGGTCCTGGCTTCGAGGGGAGATTGTGCGGCACCCCGGGGGCCTTGCCGCAAGCCCCCCTGTGCGCTATAAGTTGAGAGTGGCGGAGGATGTGTCGTCTCCTCGTGCCGGTGCGGGCCGTGACGACGACCGGTCCTCGCCCCTCTCCCTTACAGCCGCGCGTGCGTGTCCTGTCCGTCGACTCCGCGCTCTCGCGGCGAGCCCGAC
Organism: Streptomyces sp. NPDC056361; assembly: GCF_042262805.1. Taxonomy (NCBI): domain Bacteria; kingdom Bacillati; phylum Actinomycetota; class Actinomycetes; order Kitasatosporales; family Streptomycetaceae; genus Streptomyces; species Streptomyces sp. NPDC056361. Next base: position 1,457 of record NZ_JBHJQI010000110.1, on the reverse strand, counting down.
TCCGGGGTGGCAGGCTGGTGGAACACGCGTCCCATGGCCACGGCTTCGGCCGTTTCGAGAGGGAGTCCCCGTTGGGCAGCGAGGCGATCCACGACGAACTGGACCGGCGGGCGGCCGAGGTGGCGGACCGGGTGGTGGCCTGGCGGCATCATCTGCACCGGCATCCGGAGCTGTCCAACCGGGAGGTGAACACGGCCCGGTTGGTGGCGGAGCACCTGCGGGCGCTGGGCCTCGACGAGGTCAGGACCGGCATCGCGGGCCACGGGGTCGTGGGGGTGCTGCGCGGTGCGGCGGCGGGCGAGCGGGTCGTGGCCCTCCGGGCGGACATGGACGCGCTGCCGGTGAGGGACCTGTGCGGCACGGACTTCGCGTCCGAGGTGGTGGACACCGACTACCCGGGCGGCCCGTTCCCGGTGTCGCACGCCTGCGGGCACGACTGCCACACCGCGATGCTGATGGGAGCGGCGACGGTTCTGGCGGGTGCGCGCGACCGGCTGCCGGGCACCGTCCTGTTCGTCTTCCAGCCCGCCGAGGAGGGTCCTCCGGTGACCGAGGAGGGCGGTGCGCGGGCGATGGTCGAGGCGGGCGCCTTCGCCGCTCCGGTGCCGACGATGGCGTTCGGCCTGCACGTGACACCGCACCCGAAGGGGTACGTGGGGTACCGGATCGGGAACCAGTACGGGGCTTCCGCGCTGGTCAGGATCGTCGTCACCGGCCGGCAGACGCACGGTTCGACGCCGTGGCAGGGGATCGACCCGATGCCGGCCGTGGGGGCGATCCTGACGGGCATCGGTCAGGTGTACCGGCAGGTCTCGGCGTTCGACGCGGTCACCGTGTCCATCGGGCACGTGGAGGACGTCGGCCGCTTCAACATCATCGGCGAGACGGTGACCCTGTGGGGCACGGTCCGCTGCGCCGTGGAGTCGGACATGGCGGAGGTCCGCCGCCGCCTCACGACCCTGGCCGAGCACTCGGCGGCCGCCTACGGGGCGACGGCCTCCGTCGAGTACCTCCAGCCCGTTCCCCCGGTGCACAACAGCGGTCCGTGGGTGGCCGCGGCCCTGCCCACCTTCCGCCGGGTGGTGGGCGAGGAGCGCGTGGTGGAGACCGGCGGGACCCTCGGGTACGACGACGTCTCCGAGTTCGTGAGCCGGTTCGGCGGCCTCTACGTGATACTCGGCGTCCAGGACGCGACCCTGGACGCTTCGGGGCGGCCCGTGCCGCTGCCGGGCGGGCGCGGGCTCGTCACCAACCACAACCCGCACTTCTACGCGGACGACGACACCCTCGTCACCGGCGTCCGGCTCCACGCGCACGTGGCCTACGACCATCTGACGGGGAATCTGGTGGCTTCCGCGCCGCCCTAGGGCCTGTCGTCACATTCCCGTCGTCGCCCGAAGGGCGGCCCCGCGGCGTCTGGTGCGTGCTCTCTGCGTGCCGGGTGGAAGTCCGCGTAC